>JBCCQU010000058.1:0-9244 GCA_039208875.1 Planctomycetota bacterium | reverse complement strand
GGTCGAAGAGTTCGCGGCTCAGCTCAGCCCAGAAAATGTGGGTACTCCGATCGAGCTTGAGGCGGGCGGCAGCGAGGTTGACTCGCTTCGCACCGAGCTCGGCGACGCGATGGAGCGAATCGAGCAAGCGTACCAGGAGCAGGCCCGATTCCTCGCGAACGTATCGCATGAGATCAAGACCCCGATCAGCGTCGTGCTCGCCGAGGCCGAGGTGCTGCTCATGAAGCCGCGCGAGCCGGCCGAAGTCAGCAAGTTTGTCAAGAGCACGGCCGAGGAGATGCAGCGGCTCGGCTCGATGGTTGAGAGCTTCCTGCTGCTCACACGCGTTGAAGCGGGCGAGAGTCGCGTTCGCCGCAAGCGGCTCGACCTGAACGAATTGCTGATGGATGCGGTAGAGCAGTGCCACGGGATGGCGAGCCTGCACAGCGTTGCGCTGCATCCGCAGCTGTGCGAGGATGAAGATCCCCCGGCTGTTTTCGGCAACGCCGACCTGCTCAAAACCGCGGTAGGCAACCTGATCCGAAACGCGATCCGCTTCACGCAAGACGAGGCCGCTGTCGAGGTGAGCTGCGCGGTGGACGGAGATTTCGGCCTGATCCGTGTGCGAGACCGCGGCCCGGGCATTCCCGAGGATCTGCTTCCCCGATTGTTCGACCCGTTCACGCAGGCATCAGTTGAGCGGCGACGCGGACGGGGCACAGGGCTGGGCCTCCAGATCGCCAAGGGCATTGCCGAGATCCACAACGGCGACCTCGCGGCCGAGAACCTCGATGTCGGCTGCCGGTTCAGCCTTCGGCTTCCTCTCAGAGACTGAACAGGCGTCAAAGCGACTGCTCGATGCGGGAGTATGAACGCATTTTCATGGTGCGCTCAGGGCAGTCTCAAGAACAGCCTCGAAGCTCTGAACATGTCTCGGAAAGTTGTGCTCATTCTGTCTCTGGTGAGTGTGGTTGGGCTGGGCTGGATCGTGTTCCGTTCGCCGGCACCGACGTCGACTCTGATCGACGTTGCGTTCATCGCCAGCCTTGGCGTGTTCCTCGGCACCGTGATCGCAGAGTGCAGGGGAGCGATCGCGAGATCGACCCAAGGCGGCCGAGGGCGCACCGGCAGTCCTCACGATCCCTTCGTTCGCGATCGGTCGAGGTCCGACGCCGCAGCATCGCCGCACGACACCGATCGCGCGCTGAGGAGTCACGGCACAGATCGAAGTGAATACGGCAGCAGCGGGGGGCTCACCGGATGAGTATCGCCCAGCCTTTCCAACGAGACACGTCATCACTTGAGAGTGCATCGACGGAGCTATGGCGCCGCAAGCCGGGCACCGCAATCCTGTTCGACAACGCGTCGCACAAGTCGTCGGCCCAATCGGCCTCTCGTCGTGCGAAAGAGCTGCTTCAAACGCTGGCCGACACTGGTTGGCATCCCAGGCGGATCGACGCGCACGGCACCGGCATGGAACAGGCGTTGGCGACCCTTCGCGAGTCTGACGCAGATCTTATTCTTGGATTTGGCGGCGATGGAACGGTCGCCGCGTGTGCAGAGATCGCCGTCGATCGTGACCTGCCGCTGCTCCCCATTCCCGGCGGAACGATGAACTTGACAGCCAAGGACCTGGGGGTTTGGGATGCGCGCTCCGACTTGGTCGACTTGTCCATGCTCGGCACTGAGCACGTCGTTGACGTCGCCAGTGTCAATGGCCGAATGTTTCTGCACTCGCTCGCGACCGGTCTCGTGCCGGCCATCGGCCGCCAGCGCGAAGCGTTTCGAAGTCGACGGGGTATCGCCGGTCGCTGCGCTGCTATCGCCGATGCTGCACGAATCGCCCTCACACTCGAGCGGCAACTCATCGAACTGCGTACGGGCAGTCTGTCGGCGCGAGCCAAGTCCCTCAGCATCGTCGTGAGCA
Source organism: Planctomycetota bacterium (assembly GCA_039208875.1). GTDB lineage: Bacteria > Planctomycetota > Phycisphaerae > Phycisphaerales > UBA1924 > JBCCQU01. The sequence goes on along the minus strand of JBCCQU010000058.1, from coordinate 7,338 downwards.
ACAACCGACTCGTTCGCCACCACGACGTTGACTTTAGTCGCGCATCGGTCGATGCCGGAGAGCTGGGGCTCTACGTCAGCACGCACCGCGGTCCGATCGGGCGATACCAGCTCATGCAATCGCTGCTCACGGGTCAGCTTGAGCTGGATCGGAAGTTCCATGAAGCCTCGGCCCACCAGGTTTCGCTCCATGCCGAGGACGAAAGCATTGCTGTATCGGTCGACGGTGAGATCTCGACAATGAGGACCCCCCTCGTCGTGACACAGCGGCACCGTGCGCTTCGCGTCATCGTGCCGGCATCTCACACGGGTGCGACGTCGTGACCACCATCGTTCACATCTCGGATCTTCACTTCGACCGGATCGAGCCCGGCAGCGACGATGCACTCGTGGAGGCGATCGCGGAGATCGATCCTTTGCTCATCGTGGCGAGCGGTGACTTCACGCTCGCGGGCCGCAAACGTGAGTTCGAAGCAGCCGCCCGGTTTCTTGACCGCTTGTCGGCTCCAATCATCGCCTGCCCAGGCAACCACGATATCCCGGCCTACAACCTCGTCCAACGCTTCCTCTCGCCGCAGAAGCGATACAACGAGTTCATAGCCCGCAACACCTACACGGCCGTTCGATTAGGAGATACGGCCATCCTGGCGCTCAACAGCGCCCGTCCGTGGGATCTCTCATGGAACTGGTCGCACGGCCGCTTCAGCAAAGCGCAGATCAGCGAAGCCGATGCATTCTTCGCAGCGCACGCCGATGCAACGACGAAGCTGCTGGTGACGCATCATCCGTTCTGCGTGCCTGCAGACGCGTCAACGTTTCGTCGAATTGGCAATGCTGACCTCGCACTCGAGACTCTTGAGGCCCGTGGAGTCGACGGCGTGCTGACAGGACACTTGCACCGCCAGTTCCGCACCACCGCGCTCATCGCGTCGGGACCATCGCATAGCCCGCTGAGCGTATTGAGTACCGGCACGGCATTGTCGGATCGGCGTCGCGATGAGCCCAACGGCTTTCTTGCGTTGCATTGTCGCACAGGCATCGAAGCCGTGGAGGCGTATGCACTCTTTGACGGCCGCTTTGGTCGCGTGCCGCTTCGTGGCATGGACCCAGACGACTTGGCAAACACGCAGCGGTCCGCTGCAGTCGCGGCCCAACCGTCAACGTTTTAACCCAGAGAAAGGAATCAGCATGAATCAGCAGCCTTGGCGTAGCCCGGATGAGATCGAGGACAACCCAGTAGGTCTGCCGCGAGAAGCGGCGGAAGAGATCGCCGGTGAGCTCGATCGCCACCTGGGTACACTCTTCACGCTCTTTCACCAGTACCAGAAGCACCACTGGCTGGTCGAGGGGCCCCAGTTTCGCGATCTTCATCACTTCTTTGAGGCGTCTTACACAGAGGTCCACAAGCAGCTCGACGCGATCGCGGAGCGGATCACGGCGATCGGTGCCGTGCCTACGTGCAGCCCGTCGGGACAGGAAGCGCTCGCCTATGTCGAGCACGAGCCCGAGGGCATCTTTCGAGTTACAGACATGCTTGAGCGTGATCGCGAAGCGGAGAAGACAATCGCGGTTGAGCTGAGAAAGACGATACGTCTCTGCACGAGCAACGAAGACTTCGCGACCGAAACACTCCTGAAGGGCATTCTTCTTCAGGTCGAGGATCGGGCTCATCACGTCGACCATTTCCTCGGCGAAGACTCGCTCACACTCGCTCTAAGCACCACTGCGCAGGGGGTGTAGCGTGTCGATCCTTAAAATAATTCTGGCGATCTTCCTGCCACCCGTCGCGGCGTTCCTGCAGGTCGGCCTGTCGGCGCACTTCCTCCTCAACATCCTGCTGACGCTTCTCGGCGGTCTGCCGGGCATGATCCACGCACTGTGGCTCGTCGTGAACAGGTAGCGCAGAGGGAGAGAGTTGACGGGCGTCGGTATTCGTGCACCCCATCGCGAGCTCACGGCTGTGCCCCATCGATGCTTTCCGTCGGGCCTGCCGATTCAAGAAGTACAACGTGATCACGAAGATCGGTGAGTGCTATCTCGAGCGCGGTCGCAAGGCCGCGTTCGATTTCTTTGAGTTCGTTGTGAGTGAGGTCGCCCCGCACCAGCACGAGCATCGGCCCGTCATCCACCGGGATAACGCCAACGACACCGGCAATGGTCGGAGCTGTCTCGATAAACGCGTTTCTCACATCACGCTGCTGGGATTCCGCGCTCGATCGCCAGAAGTCATCCCAGATATTGATCGCGAGCAGAAGAACGAGCAGGGAACTGCCGATCCACAGGCCGCGCGTTGAGAGCCGCTCCGCTTCGCCGCTGCTTTCCTTGTACCGCCGACGGGCAAGCTCGACCCGGCACACGAGTGTCAGCGACACGAGGATGCCCGCCACGTTCGACAGTAAAGTCACGAGTGCTCCCGCAACAAGGTCAAATCGTGAGATCGAGATGGCCACACCGAGTGCGCTCGCAACCGGAACGAGCGAGGCCGCGACAACAATGCCGACCATTGCCATGGCGTCGCGCTTCAGCAGTGTGTAGGCCATCGCAACACCAGACGCGATGGCAATCACCAGATCAAAGAAGCTGATCCCCGATCGGAGGACCACCGCGGGCGTCGCCTCGGCGTCCGGGGTGATCAGCCCGACGACAACGCCGGAGACAGCGGCGGTCAAGAGCGCCACCCACAGCAGACCAAGACCGAGCAGGCACTCGCGCAGCCGGCCCAGCACGATCCCGGCTCCGGCTGACGCCATCGGCTTGAACAGGGGTGCGATGACCATCGCCCCGACGAGCACCGCCGGGCTGTCGCGCAACAGGCCCGCCGTCGCAAGAATGCCCGAAACCGCGGCAAGCACCGCAAACGTTCGTGTGAACCGGGCACCATCCTCGATAAAGCTCTCAATCTCATCCGTCGCGGCTCGGGCTTCGTCTGCATCCTCGTCCTCATCGCGCGGCGCCACGGCGGCCGGCTCGAGCACGACATAGAAATCGTCGTCCGTATCGCTCGTTGTCACCTTGTCGCGCACGAGCTCAAGCAGATCATCGGGCGAGCCCTGCGAAACAACGACGCGGACATGCTCGAGTTCAGACGTCTGCTCGCTGATGATGCGATGGCCCGCGTCTGCGGCTGCCTTGCGGATCTCATCCGCTTCCTTCTTCTTGAGATACAGGTCAATCACTCGCAAAGCTGTTGCTCCAACCTAGAGGACGGACCTCTGCGCTGTAGCGTAACAGCTGGAACAGAAGCAACGCCTCCCAAGCACGGCCGCCGTGCAGAATGAATTTGCGTTCATGCGAGTCACGGTCCTGCCGCTCACTATCAATGGACATGGCAAAGACGATCGCAAGGCTCATTGTGCGGCTCCGCAGACTGACGCCGCGTCGGCTTCTGGTCCTCGGATACCTCGGCTATGCCCTCGTCGGCTGGTTCCTCCTGTCCCAGTCGTGGACGCGTGAGGCGGCCGATCCTGCGTCGTCGCTCGATGCCCTGTTTGTGACCGCATCAGCGGTGAGCACGACCGGGCTGAGCCCCCTTGCCGTCGGGAATGAGTTCAGCTTCGTTGGCGAGCTCATTATTCTCGCTCTCATCCAGGCCGGCGGCCTCGGCTACATGACACTCGGATCGTTCATACTCATCGCCGGAATGCACGAGATCTCACGCGCTCGCGAGGGCGTCATACGCACGGAGTTCAACCTGCCCGAGTCGTTCAAGCCGAAGCGGTTTGTGCGAAACGTCGTGCTCTTCACGTTCGCGATTGAAGCCATTGGCGCCGCCGCGCTGTTCCCTGCGTTCCTCTCGGCCGACGTCGCGTCGCGTGCCGCGACCGAAGACATCGGTGCCAGCTTCTCGGGCACGATCCACGTCGCGTGGCAAGCCATCTTCCACTCGGTGTCCGCGTTCTGCACCGCCGGCTTCTCGCTGTTCCCCGACTCGCTCGAACAGTACCAGGGCGACGTCTGGGTGCTCGGCACGATTGCGTGCCTCTCTATGCTCGGCGCGTTCGGCTTTATCGTGATGACCGATGTCTTCCGCTCCCTCACACACGCCGTCTACAGGATCACGCTGACCTCGAAGATCAGCCTGACCGTGCTCACCGCTTCGATTCTCGGCGGCGCGGCCCTGATCTTTCTCGGCGATCCGGGGATCCAACAGGTCGAAGCCGAGCGACGCCTGCTCATCGCCCTCTTTCAGTCGATGACCGCGAGCACAACCGTTGGGTTTAACACCTACCACATCGGCGAGCTCGGCATGGCGTCGCTCTTCGTGATGCTGCTGCTCATGAGCGCCGGGGCCTCGCCCGCGGGCACCGGCGGCGGACTCAAAGCCACCACCGTCTCCGCGCTCTTCGCGACGGCGTGGTCTGTGGTCCGAGGCCGAAACGAGATCACGTTCTTCGGAAAGTGCATCCCGGCGATCCGGCTCCACGCCGCGTTCGCGTCGCTGACGTTCTACCTCGTATTGCTCGGCGTCGGCACCTATTTGCTGCTGCTCACCGAACGCCGGCAAGACAACGGTGATGTCCCCTTTCGCGACATCGTCTTCGAGGCAACGTCCGCCATCGGGACGGTCGGCCTGAGCCGGGGCATCACGGGCGACCTGACCGACCTGGGAAAGCTCATCATCGTGGTGCTCATGCTCGCCGGGCGGATCGGTCCGATGACACTCGGGCTCGCCCTGCTTTCGTTCGCTCCCAGGCCGACCGGTAGCGATCATCACGCCGAGGAGGATGTCGCTGTGTAGCGGCTTTGTCTGCTGCGGAGCGGGCGGACAGACCAGGCCCTGTAGCGTCGCAACAAGCACGCCACCGAGCAACACCACCAGCACCATGCCGCAGCAGGGGCGGCCAGACCTCAAACTACCGCCAACTGCTTCGCTCGCCCGCTGCTCGTCATATCAAACGGCGGGGCCGAACGAATTGCCACACTCGCTGCTATCACCCGAGTGCGCCCGCTTCCGGTACTACTTGCCAAACACCATCAAACTCTGTTCATACCAGCGGCTTGCGGCGATGAACCGCTCGCCCGGGCGGGAGACCGAGAGCCGCGCGTTCGACTCGTGCAAACTGAGCAGGTACCGACCATCGGAGGCATCATACACGGCGATGGGGCGTCGGAACCGGCCGACGGCGACTCTTGAATTGTCCGCAAAGAACGGCACAATGAAGATCAATTCTTGAGACTGCTCGGGAAGCGTGACCAATGAAACTCCGGCTTCGAGATCCCAGATCAGGCATGGTCCCTTGACGTTCGAGGTGATAGGTGCGCGTCCGTCCCTCGAGAAGTCTGCCGAGTGGACCGCCGAAGTAGGAGCAGCGAGCGTGACGGTCAGTTCGGCGACCCACTGGCCATCGATCAGCCGGATTGAGGCGATCGCTATCGTGCCATCCTCGTGTGTGAAGGCGGTGAGGCCTCGCTCAGCGTCGTGCGCGACGAGATCGCTCGGGCCTGAAAGCACGGGACCGTCCCGCGTCGCGATCGCCGACGACTCGCCCTGGTCGAGGTTGAACACGTCTGTGCTCTCTTCTGAGGTCAACGTGAGCAGCGTGTCTTCTTCGAGCCATGCGACGCCGAGGTCGTGAAGCACGCGCTCACCCGTTGAGCACTCCTATACGCACAGCCTTGAAACCCCCCTGGCCCATCGCGCGAGAACAGCGAGGCGATCCCCACTCGGCAAAAGGCAGGGGCGCCAGACCTGATGGTCTGTCCGGAGTTGATGGATGATGTCGCCCGTTGCGAGATCAGGAAGTTCGATCATGCCGGTGTTCGTTGCGACTGCGGCGGCACAGATCGCTGCGTCGCCGACCCTTGCTCATGTTTACGCTGGCGGGCGGATTCATCGCGTTGACGTGTGCGAAGGGTCGGTCAAGATCATCGGCACGGTACATCAAGATCTATTCTGGACCGCTGCGATAAAGACGTCCCTCGGTCAGCACACCCACACCGCCTACCAAAGCGGCCGCTCGAAGCGGCGGAAGATCCGCAGCGACAATGCGGCTCGCGTTGTCTGCCCACCTGCGCAGGTAACGCCATTCCCAGTGCCGTCGCCCTTCCGGCACATTCCCCAGGAATCCCATCGCGGCCTTAGAATCGCCCGAGCCCAACGGTTCCTCCGCCAAGCGTACAAGGTTCCATGACTGTTCGGCCTCAGCGCGATCGAGTCTCGCGTTTGACAACTGCAGCAGGCAGCTCAGCGACACCGTTGCCACACACGAGCGCACCAGGAAGAAGCTCAGCACCCCGATCGATACCTGGTGACGACGAAGCCGACGTCGAAGAACGTACAGGGTGTGGTCGCGTCTCACATGGACGGGCTGTTTCTATCGGGCGCGTTCGATGTCATCCGGAAACTCATCGACCGAGGTATACCGACGCGAAGTATCACACGAGATCGCGGTCAGACAGATCGCAGCGAGATCGCCCGCAGCAGCTGGCGCAAGGTCGGATGGCGGACGCGGGGGCGCACTGCTGACAGCGCGAGGCACATCGAACGCGGACACCTCATACAACTCCCAGGCGCACGTATCGGTAAGAAGCTCATACAACACGAGCCCGAGCGCATGTACGCCGCTCACGACATCCAGTGCGGCCGAGGCGGGTGCTGCGAAACGTTCCGGCGGGATGTACGCCAGGGTAACCACAAGAGCATCGGTCTCGGTCAGCATCGTGTGCGCAGCACGATCATCGTCGGTATGCGGGGCTGCTCGGCCAGAGTTGATCACGCTCACCCGACCGTGCGCTTCGATGATCAGGTTCGAAGGCTTGATGTCTCGGTGCATCACGCCAGCGCTGTGGCCTTCTGCGATACCACGACACGCCCGCAAGATGATGTCGAGCCGATCATTGAGGTCAATATCGCGGCTTCGGCTCTAACTCGTGACGTACTTGGCGCCTTGCACGAGTTCCATGGCAAACCAAGGCCGCTCGCCGAGTCCATCGTGGACGACGCTTCCGTCAACGATGCGTGCGACGCGATCACAGTCAAGCGTCGCGAGCACCTCGATCTCGAGTTCGAACCGCCTAACGGCCTTTTCTGATCGAACGGTGGTCAGAGATTTGAGCGCAACGTCTCGGAACGCTGTGCGCTGCGACGCCCGCTTGCGTTGCGGGAGACATGCGGTCGAGAGGGGGTGCTGTCTGCGCATCGGCTGCGAGCATTCGAGCGAGCGTCGTTCCTCGATCTGCGTCGATCGCACGGAGTGACCCACGAAGCGATGTCGTTCGCCGTCGGTATCGGTTGTAACTGCTTATACATATTGGGTGACTGGAAGTTGAACGCATGCAGTAGATATTAAAAAGTGGCATACAGTACTACTTATGGCGAATGAGTGGACTCAGAAAAAAT
>JBCCQU010000057.1:0-9343 GCA_039208875.1 Planctomycetota bacterium | reverse complement strand
GTTGATCGCTTCCGCCTCGGCGTAGCGTTTGTGCGCAACGATGTCGTCATACACCGTTCGGCCGTCCACATACTCCATCACAAAGTAGTGGTACTCGTTGGCCTTGCCGACATCGAAAGCTTGCACGATGTTCGGATGGTTCAGCGATGCAGCCGCCCGCCCTTCAGCGTAAAACCGCTCGATGAATTGCGGGTTCTGGCTGAACTTCTGAGGCAACACCTTGATCGCAACCGTGCGATCGAGGCTGAGCTGCTTGCCCTTAAACACAGTGGCCATCGCGCCCGCGCCGAGCTTGCCGAGGATGCGATAGCCCGGGATCTTCTGGCCCGAGCGCTCCGCCTCGATCATCTGCCGCAGGCGCGCGATCTGCCGCTTGGTGACGAACTCGTGATCGACCAGCACCTGCGCGAGCGACTGCTGACCGGCGTCGCCGCTGCTCGATTCCTTGACGATCTCGACCGCGTGCCGAACTTCTTGGTCGGTCGCGAAACCCTGCTCGACGACGAGGCGTCCGACGAGCGTGTCGAGGTTGGTGCCGCCCTTGGCGATCTCAGCCAGCGCCTTCTCCGAGTCCTCGATGCTGGGCATCGGCGACTCGCTGGCGATGGGGGCGCCCGATCCCGAGATGGGCCGCGTCTCGCCGCTCACGGGGCGGGCCGCTGCGGATCCGCCGCTGGCTGCGGTGCCGGGTTGGTCGGGTGTTGGGCTCATGGCGTCGGTGGTTGGTCCTGTTGCGGCTGGCTTGGGACTCACACGGTATTGCCGTAACGGCGGGGTTGCAATGACACCGTGCAGAGTCGGTGCAGACCGGGCCGGTCCATCGTGTTGTGCTGTCCGATACGGCTGCGCCGCGGGGGCTGTTCATGGCCGACTTCGATTCCGCAACGTCCTATACTCGTCGCTTGCTCCCAGCGTCCGAAGAGGTTTCGGAGCGTCGGGGCAGAGCCTGACATCGGCCCGCCGCGGGCTTGCAACCGATTGACACCGATAGTCCGGAGCGACAAGGGTGCTCGTCAGCCAGAGCCGGCCGCGCAATCTTCGCTGGGTCCACGCCGGGCCGCTGCTGTATGGCGACTGGGGCACCAGCCGGCTTTACGTCCTCGGGCTCGCCTTCCTCTACACAGCCCACGCGAGCGTGGTGTACTTGGCCGCCATCGCTGTGCTCATGCTGCTCGTGAGCTGGGCCTACACCATCGTTTGCCGATCTTTCCCCGACGGTGGCGGCGTCTATACCGCGGCTCGCCAGATCAATCCCGTGCTCTCGGTCGTCGGTGCCACGCTGCTGCTGAGCGGCTACATCATGACAGCCGCCATCAGCGTCATCGAGGCCTTCCATTACTTCGGCGTGCCCGATGGCATCATCCTGCCGCTCGGCATCGTCTCCATCTTGCTTATCGGTGGCATCAACTGGTTTGGTGCCAAGTCCGCGGGTCGCTTTGCGCTCGTGGTTGCCTTCGGCGCACTCGCGGTGTCGGGCGTGATGGCGATCGTTTGCCTGCCGTACTTCTTCAAGGGGCTGGAGACGATCTCGCTGGACTACTTCCGCGAGCACTCAGCGGGCGATGCATGGGTCAGCTTCACCAAGATTTGTCTCGCGCTGGCCGGCGTCGAGGCGGTCGCGAACATGACCGGCTTGATGAAGCAGCCGGTCGATAAAGAAGCCAAGCGGACGATCTGGCCGGTCACGCTCGAGGTCGTGATCCTGAACATGGTGTTCGGCATCGCCCTCGCCGGCCTGAGCTACACGGTCGATGGAACATCGCTCGCCGAGGTTCACGAGCCGCATGTGTATCTGCTCGAAGAACTCGAAGCCGGCACCGCATCGGGCGAGGTACCGGCCGAGCGGCTGGCAGCGGTGGAGGAAGAGGTCGAGCAATACACCAATGCCGCGATGAAAGTCATCGCAACCGACTCGGGCACGAGGTTCCTCGGCGAGACGGGCGGCTTTGTCTTCGGCAAGATCGCCGGCGTTGTGTTCGGCCTGCTTCTGCTGAGCGCCACCAATACGGCCGTCATGGCCACGGTGTCGGTGCTGTACGCGATGGGGCAGGACAACGAACTGCCGCGGCCGCTGACCAAGCTCAATTTCTCGGGCGTGCCGTGGGTCGGTCTCATCGTGGCCATGGTCATCCCGATCGGCGTGATTGCTGTCGAGCAGGATGTCACGACGCTCGCCAAGCTTTACGTGCTCGGCGTGTGCGGTGCAATCACGGTGACGCTTCTGTCCACAGCCTTCAACCGCGAACTCGATGTCGGCCCCAGAGCGCGCGCAGCACTCTGGGCGCTCGGCCTGTTCCTGCTCGCGGTCACACTGACCATCGGCATCACGCAGTGGATCTCGGCGGCGTTCAGCGGCGGCCTCATCGCGGCAGTGCTCGCGACTCGCGCGTTGCTGAGGGCGCGCAGCAAAACATCGCCCGAGCCGATCACCGAGCCCGAGCTTGGTTGGCTCGCAGAGGCCCGCCGCGAGACGCTCGACATCGATCCGGGCAAGCCGAAGATCCTGCTCGCAGCACGCGGCAGGTATCAGGCCGAGTTCGCTGTCGATCTCGCGAAACGTCGCGGTGCGACACTGATCGTCGTGTTTGTGCGCACGCTGCGATTGCTCGATCAGACGCCCGGGACGCTGCCACGCATCGACGAAGACGCGGACGCGCAGCAGGCGCTCGGCACCACAGCTGTGCTCGCTCGCGATGCTGCGGTGCCCTTCCTGCCGGTGTACGTGGTGAGCGAGGATATCGCCGATGAGATCGTGGATTACGCCGTGACGTACGGCTGCGATACGGTGATCGTCGGCAAGTCCAAGCGCACAGTCTTTAGCCGCAAGCTGGCCGGTGATGTTGTGACGCAGGTCGCGTCGCTGCTGCCGGACGGCGTTTCGTTGATCACTCGATCGCCGGACACGCCGCATGTGCCGCGGGCGAGCGGTAGGGACGTCAACTAGGCATAAGCCAGCGGGCCACTCGGCTAAAGTGCGAGCAACCTGAACCCGGACGGAGGCGGGCGATGTGCTGGACCATGGATGATCACGATGCGCAGGCCGAGAGCACCCAGCGTGCGCCGGCGCCTGCAGCACCGCCCGCGGACGACTCGGCTGCCGGACTGCTGGAGAAGCTGACCGAGCCCCAGCACGCCGCGGTGACGCACACCGAGGGGCCGTTGCTGGTGCTGGCCGCTGCGGGCTCGGGCAAGACGCGCGTGATCACGCGGCGGATCGCATACCTCATCTCGCAGGGCGTGCCGCCGTGGCAGGTGCTCGCCGTGACCTTCACCAACAAGGCTGCTGGCGAGATGCGCGAGCGTGTGATGCACATGCTCAATCCGAGCGGCGAAGAGAACAGCAGGCGCACCCGAGGCCTGACGATCTCGACGTTCCACTCGCTCAGTGCGCGCCTCATGCGTCGGTACGCCGAACTCGCAGAGCACGACGGCGCCGGCCTCGGCATCAAGCCCGACTTCACGATCTACGACTCGAGCGATCAACAGGCGCTCATCAAGCGCGTCATCGCAGGGCTCGGGCTCAGCACCAGCAATTGGAATCCGCGATCGGTGCTGAGTGCCATCAGCAGCGAGAAGAACAAGCTGATCTCGGCGGACGACTTCGCAGCCAGCGCGACCGACTTCTACGCCAAGACCGTTGCCAAGCTGTACTCGGGCTACGAGTCAGCACTTCGGCAGGCCAACGCGGTCGACTTCGACGACCTGCTGTTGCTGTCTGTCAAGATGCTGAAGAAGAGCGAGGCTGTGCGCACCGAGTGCCAACAGCGATGGCGGTACCTGATGATCGACGAGTATCAGGACACCAACCATGCGCAGTTTCAGATGGCTTCGCTGCTGGCCGGCGACGGCCATGCCAAAGCCAACGGCGAAAGCCAAGGGCCGAACGTCTGCGTGGTCGGCGATCCGGACCAAGCGATCTATTCGTGGCGCGGGGCCGATATCTCGAACATCCTCGACTTCGAGGAGCACTACCCCGGTGCGCACACGATCACGCTCGGCGAGAACTTCCGGTCGACAGCTCCGATCCTGGCAACGGCCGATCGGCTGATCCGCCACAACCAACGCCGCAAGCACAAGGATCTGTTCACGAGCCGTGACGGCGGCGATCAACTCCGCGTCGTGCTGACACGCGACGAGAAGCATGAAGCGCAGCTGCTGGCCGACTGGTTTCGTGCTCTCCACGACGGCGATGATCCGGATCAGGGGGAGAACACAGCAAACCTGAAGTGGTCGGATATGGCTGTGTTCTATCGCACCAACGCGCTGAGCCGATCGGTCGAGGACGCCCTGCGCGCAGCCGCGGTGCCGTATGTGATCGCGCGGGGCACAGCGTTCTACGACCGCGAGGAGGTCAAGAGCACGCTGGCGTACCTGCGGGTGGTGGCGAATTCAGCGGACGGCGTGTCGCTGTCGCGCATCGTCAACATGCCGACGCGAGGCCTCGGAAAGACAAGCCTTGGGCGCATCGATGACGCAGCCCGAGCGGCGGGCGTTTCGCTGTTTGAGGCGCTGCGTGATGCCAAGTCCATCGAGGGTGTCTCGGCGCGCGCAGCGTCGGCGGCCGGGCAGTTTGTCGAGATGGTCGAAGGCTGGACCGGCGGCGGAACCTTCATGGGCCAGAGCGTTTCGGCGTCGTTGGCAGAGCTGGTCGAGCGGGTCATCAAGGAGTCGGGGCTCGAATCGATGTACGCAGCCCAGGCGCGCGCGTCGGGAGCGGAGGCCGACGAAGATCGGCTCGATAACTTGGGCGAGCTGATCTCGTCGGCTGCGGAGTTTGAGCAGACGTACGACCCGGCTGACGATCCCTCAGCCTTTCCGGGTGAGGAGGCGATGGCGTCGGGCGCGGAGGTGGAGACGCCGCCGTTGCTCGCGTTGCTGCGCGCATACCTGGAGCGTGTCGCGTTGGTGGCCGATGCCGACGCGGTCGATCCCGGGCAGGGCGCAGTCACGCTGATGACGCTGCACGCAGCCAAGGGTTTGGAGTTCCCGGCCGTGGGGCTGGTCGGGCTCGAGGAGAACCTGTTGCCGCACAGCCGGGCCAACGAGTCCGAGGCCGAGCTTGAGGAAGAGCGGCGGTTGTGCTTTGTCGGTATCACGCGCGCGATGCAGCATCTGACGATCACGTCGGCCAAGTATCGCACGCGTCGCGGTATGACCGAGCGATCGATCCCGAGCCGATTCATCGAGGAGATCAACGGGCCGGAGGTGGCGCTGAGCGATCAGTCCGACACGTGGGATGACTTCTCGCAGGACGATGGCATCGATGCAGATCCATCGCACGAGATCGATCCCGGTGAGCGGCTTCGGCGCGCGCAGGCTGCGAGCGAAGCGCGCAGCGGCAAGCTGGCAGAAGCCAAGCAGCAGTACCCCGTCGGCAGCCGCGTGCGACATCCACAGTTTGGTGTCGGCATCATCGAGAGCCTGGCCGGCGGCGCGTCTGTGCGCATCAAGGTGCGCTTCTCGGACACCGGCACCAAGACGCTGATACTTGAATACGCCCGACTTACGCGGGTGTGAGGCTCACGCCGGTCGGATGCCGCGGTAAAGCTGTTGCACGCGGTCGGACTCTTGCTTGCGCACGGCGTCGAGCGTGAGCCGCGGGATGCGCCACTCGGCCTGTTCGCGCGTGACGTTGGAGCAATGCTCGGACAGGCACGCGTACAGCATCTTGAAGGCGTCGCGGGGCTGATGCATCTGGTCGAGCGCGTCGATGAGGTCTTGCCGCGTGACGTCCTCGGCGAAAAGGTCGAGCAGCGTGAGCTCGGCATCGGCATGCGGCCGACACGCGCGGAGGCGCGCATCGCACAGGTCGTACAGCATGGCGCCGGTCCACGTGAGGCGTTCGACGAGGTGCTGTTTGTCGAGCCGGGCTTCCTGGAAGAACTCGGCTGACTCCTTGAACAAAGCGTGGCGGAGCTCGACGGGCAGCAGCATCTTGATGCCGACGTCTTCCTGCTGGAGGAACTTGTTGTTGAACATGGGCCACACGATGGCGCGCATGCGTTCGGCCTCGCCGTTGACGAGTGTGGGTTCATCGAGGCGGTCGATGAGTATGAGGATGCCGGTAAAGCCGAAGAGCTTGACGGTGCGGCGGAGCTTGTCGAGCATGGCGTAGCGTTGCTCGTCGGAATCGGTGATCGGCAGGACGGCCGGAGAGCGATCGAGCGGCGCGAGATATGCAGTGCTGACGGCGTATGACGAGCCGGGCCGCTTGAGCGCACGGAGCTGGTGCTTGAGCTTGCCGCCGAGGCGTGCGAGCAGCAGGCGATCCCACAGGAACTTCTTGGCGAGGACGATGGCGTAGAGGCCGAGCAGGACGCCGAGTGTCCAGAGTTGCCATGTCGGCACGCCGTTGGAGTCGGGACTTTGTGATGTTGCTGCCCATACGGCGAAGGCGACTGCGGGCACCCAGCCGGCCCAGACGCCGATGGCCCAGCCGATGGCGGACGGTGGTGGGGGCAGGCCGATGGTCTTGCGGAATCGGGCGGTGCGGTCGGCTGCGTTGTCGGCTCCGTCGTACACCACTTGCAGCAGCATGGCATCGCGCTTGGTCGAGCGGTCGGCCTTGCGGAGCATCTTGCCGGGGTCGGTTCCGAACTCGCGACCCGATGCGGCGTCGCCTTCGTTCAGGACGGCATCGACAAGGCGCGTGGTGCCGGAGGCGAGCATGGCATCGAGGTGATCGACGAGGCGGATCTTCTTGAACGAGTCGATGGGCTTCTTGCCGCCGTGGTGCTCGTGGAGTTGGTCGAGCATGCTGTTGAGATCGTCGTAGCTGACGAGGTAGACCTTGCCGTCGCCCTTGGTGAGGTTGTTGCGGCGGACGCGGTCGGCGATCTGCAGGCGGATGGCGGTTTTGCCGCTGCCCTTCTCGCCGAAGACGACAGCGGTGGAGGGCCGTTCGATGGAGCCGAGGATCTTTTCGAAGTCGGAGTGCGTCGTGCCGCCGCGGGTGGGCGCATCGGCGGAGCCATCGAGCCGGGCCATGCGCGCAAAGACAGCGTCGTGTCGGGCTTCTTCGCCCTGGAAGGGATTGTCGGCGATCTGCCAGTGCTCAAAGAAGTCGCTGAGGTTCATAGCCGCGATTCCTCTCGGTGCGGTTAGTGGTCAACTTTGGTGCCGAGCATGGGTGAGATTTCGGCGAGTGCGTGCTCGAGCATGGCTGCGTCGCGTGCTTCGGCGTTGAGACGGAGCAGCGGCTCGGTGTTGCTCTTGCGGATGTTGGCCCACCAGCCCTCGGTGTGGAAGCAGTCGATGGTGATGCCGTCGAGGTCGTCGATGGTGCCACGATCGATGAAGGCCTCTTCGACAGCGGCGATGGCTTCGTCCTTTTCTTCAATCTCGAAGTTAATCTCGCCGGACTGGTGGTAGCGGCGGGCCGAGGCGACCATCTCGCTCATGGTGCCGCCGGACTCGGAGAGCGCAGTGAGGACGACGGCCATGGCGATGGCGCCGGAGTCGGCGTTGAAGTTGTCCTTGAAGTAGAAGTGGCCGGACAGCTCGCCGCCGAAGACGGCGCCGTGCTCGGCGAGCGCAGCCTTCATGTTGACGTGTCCGACCTTGCTGCGGATGGGTGTGCCGCCGGCTGCCTTGACGTCTTCTTCGACAGCCTTTGTCGACCGGAGGTCGTAGACGATGGGGCCGGGGCCGGTCTTCTTGAGATACCACGCGGCGAGCGCAGCGGTGAGGTGATCGCAGCCGACGATCACGCCATTTTCGTCGACCACGACGCAGCGATCGGCGTCGCCATCGAAGCAGATGCCGAGGTCGGCCTTGTGTTCGAGGACGGCGTCGACCGTGGGTTGCACGTTGGATGCGACGAGCGGGTTGGGCTCGTGCACGAATTCGCCCTTGGAGTTATCGAAGTTGATCTCGATGATCTCGAGGCCGTCGATAGCGGATCCC
This sequence comes from Planctomycetota bacterium, assembly GCA_039208875.1. Classification (GTDB taxonomy): domain Bacteria; phylum Planctomycetota; class Phycisphaerae; order Phycisphaerales; family UBA1924; genus JBCCQU01. The sequence continues at coordinate 1,438 of JBCCQU010000057.1, read as the reverse complement.
TTGTCGCCGAAGATCTTGGGCACCATGGTGCCGGCCATGCCGTTGGATGCATCGATGGCGACCTTGATGGGCTTGCCGCCGGTGCGGAGGAAGTAGCGGACGTGCTTGGTGTAGGCGTCCCAGAGGTCGCGTTGTTCGACGCGGCCGGTGGGGTCCGGCGGTGCCTTCTCGATGGTGGCGGCGTGCTTGCGGATCTCGGCGAGGCCGGTCTCTTCGCCGACGGGCTTGGCGCGGCGCTTCGAGATCTTGAAGCCGTTGTACTTGGGCGGGTTGTGGCTCGCGGTGACCTGGACGCCGCCGGCGCAGTCGAGGTAGTTGACGGCGAAGTAGATGAAGGGCGTGTCGACGAGGCCGACATCGATAACGTCTCCGCCGTGCGTGTTGACGCCTTCGATGAGCTTGGCAGCGAGTGTTGGGCTTGATTGCCTCATGTCTCGGCCGACGACGATGTTCTTCATCATCGGCGTGGTTTCGCCGGCTGCTGCTGCGTCTTCGATGAGGTATCGGCTGGCACCGAAGCCGATCTGCCACGCCATTTTGTCGGTGAGGAGATCTGGATATGTGCCGCGGATGTCGTAGGCCTTGAACACGCGTCCGAGCATGGGCGTCCCTTGCATTGAGGCTTGGGTTGGTCTTCGTTTGTGCCGGCCGATGCCGGTCGTCAAGGGTACCACCGGAGGCGGGCGGCTGTCAGTCGAGACGGGCGAGCCACTCTTCCTCGGCCTCGTCGAGTTCGGCTTTGAGCGCAGCCCGCTCGTCGGTGAGTTGGCCCGCGCGCACGGCATCGGTCCAGATCTCCGGATCGTCGAGCGTCGCGTCGAGCTTCGCGACTTGGGCTTCGAGTTCGGAGACCTTGTCTTCGAGCTGCTCGTCGCCCATCCACGACAGCCGACTCTTGCGCTTGGCTTTGGGTTTGGGCGGCGCGGGGTCGGGCTTGGTGGCGGCTTTCGGCGCGTGCTTTCGGGTTTGGGTTTCCGCGGCTTCGGTGGCGCGTCGGCGTTCGTGGTCGGCCCATTCGCGGTAGTTGCCGTGGAAGACCTTGACGCTGCCACTGCCGTCGAGGATGAGGAGGTGATCGCATGTCGCGTCGATGAGCGCACGGTCGTGGCTGATGAGGATGAGCGTGCCTTCGTAGGTCCCGCCCTTCTCGGGTGAGCGGAGGATCTGCTCCAGCCGCTCGGCGCTTGGAATGTCGAGGTGGTTGGTTGGCTCGTCGAGCACGAGCAGGTTCTTGCTCGCCGCCAGCAGCGAGGCCAGCGTGAGCCTGGCCTTCTCGCCGCCGCTCAGGACAGCGACCTCTTTCTCTTGGTCCTTCCCGCTAAACAGGAACATGCCCGCGAGATCACGCGTCTGCTGCTCGTTGAGTTGCAGGCCGCTCTCGAGCTCGACCTGCCGTTGCAACTCGCGGACGACGGTGCGTTCTGGATCGAGGTGCTCG
>JBCCQU010000056.1:0-9407 GCA_039208875.1 Planctomycetota bacterium | reverse complement strand
TTTTGTTGAAGCGGTTAGTCCGAGGGTGGTGATGCAGTCGACCGGCAATCGGCGTGTTGGCGATGAACGCTGGGACCGAGTGCGTGCGCGCACCGAGGCATGGCTGACGACCGCGACGCGCGGCTGGTCGTGGGTTGAAGTGCGCAGCGATGCCGTTCGTCATGGCTCGATGCATGTGCCGTGAGGCTGCGCACCGGTCTGAAGACCGGTGCCACCAAGGGCAGTAGCGGAAGGATGTATCAGCCGTCGCGTTTTTTCGGCACGGCGCGGATGATGCGGCCACCGAAGATCTGCTGCACGCGGCGGACCGTGTCGTTGTCGGTGAGATCGGCTTCTGGCGCCGCGTTTGATTCCGCCGGCGGTGGCGTAGGGTCTGGTTTGGGTTTCGATATCGATGCGTCTTCCGGCTTGGCGGCGTGCTGACGCGTCGGCTCGGCATCGGCGGCGCGCGGCGGAGGCTTGGGCGGGGCTTTCGGCTTGGGCTTCTGGGCAGGCTCGGCGGGCTTGGGCGTCGCGCGGGCCGGGGCTGCCCTCAGCCTTTTCCCGCCGTCGCTCCCGTGCGCACCAGGTCGGCCACGCTCGCGAATCGCTCGGTCAGCGCCATGCGTACGACGGTCGCGTCGAATAGTGCTCGCGGGGCTGAGCTGTTGCGGCTCGTTCGCTGGACGCTCTCGCACAGGGCGATCATGTGCACGAGGCCGGCTTCGTCGAAGTGGCCGGCGCGTTCGGCTTCTTCGCGGCGGGTGTCGCCGGAGAGCTCGACGAGTTCGGTCTCCGGGCCGCACGCAGCGAGCAGCATGAGATCGCGGAGGCGGTCGAGCAGCGTCTCGAAGAGTTGATCGATGGAGCCGCCGCGGCGGAGCAGTTCGTCAGCGGTTTCGAGTGCTGTCTTCGGGTCGCTCGTGGCGAGCGCATCGATGAGGCGCGAGACGAGATCGCGGGCGGGCAGGCCGAGCAGTTGTTCGAGGAGTTCGACGGTGAGCTTCTGTTCGCCCGATGCCATGAGGCGATCGAGCAGGCTGAGCGCATCGCGCATGGAGCCTTGGCCGAGACGTGCGACGGTGGCGACGAGTTCGGGCTCGGCCTTGAGGCCTTCGGATTCGATGACGGCTTGCACATGGTCGCCGATGCGCGCACTCGGGATGTCTTTGAAATCGAACCGTTGGCAACGGCTCTGGATGGTGGCGGGCACCTTGTGCGCCTCGGTGGTGCACAGGATGAACTTGACGTGCTCGGGCGGCTCCTCCATCGTCTTGAGCAGCGCGTTGAAGGCCTCACGCGTGAGCATGTGGACCTCGTCGATGATGTAGACCTTGTACGGCCCGCGCATGGGGCGATAGATGCTGTTGGCGATGAGGTCGCGGGCTTCGTCGACGCCGCGGTTGGAGGCTGCATCGATCTCGATGACGTCCTGGTCTTGGCCAGTCATGATTGCTTTGACGACGTCTTCGGAGAGTTCAGCGGCGGTGCTGTCGCCTTCGCCACCGACTGCACCGGGCGTGTTGATAGCTTTGGCAAAGATGCGTGCCATGGAAGTCTTGCCGACGCCTCGGGTACCGGTGAAGAGGTAGGCGTGGGCGACGCGGCCGGTGCCGATGGCGTTTTGGAGGGTGCGGGCGATGGGCTCCTGGCCGACGACCTCGTCGAAGGACTGCGAGCGATAGCGGCGGGCGAGAACGGTGTAGGCCATGGGGTGAGTGTAGTGGGCGTCAGGGCTGGTTCGCGGCGGCGCGAGCTTGGCTCGGGGCACGGTCTTCAGGGGCGTGCCGGCGGTGTCGGATGCCTGTGCGGCAGATGGGAAGGTCGCGAATGGCAGCTTGGGCGAGATGGCTTTGTCAGCGGCGTGCGTGGGACCGACAAAATGCTGTAAAGGCTCGGGCAAAGTTCCGAGACCGGTTGCCTGAGGCATTGCGCTCTTCTAACTTCGCCGGCTCGGACGAAACATAAGGGGATCATAAGATGCCGATATCGCTTGAGAAGACGATCGGTGCAGCCGTGCTCGCAGCCGCCGGGCTCGTTGCAATGCCGGCCGCTGCGCAGTGTGACACCGTGTCGTTTGGCAATCCGACAGGCTTTGCGTTGCCAAACGGGACTGTGTCGATCGACGTTGGCGACGTGGACGGCGATGGCAATGTGGACCTGCTTTCTGCCGACAGTTCAAGCCCAATCAAAATCTTTGTCTCTTACGGTGATGGCTTAGGCGAGTTTGGTGCGCCGATTGAGGTTACCAGCTCTGCGCTCCTTGGCCGGACTGGCAAAGTGCAACTCGCCGATGTCAACGGCGACGGGGCATTGGACATCACGGGATACACATCGCAGGACGTCCGCGAGTTCTTCACTCTGATCAACAACGCTGCCGGCGGCTTTTCGTTTGGCACCAGAGTCGCGTTGACTCGTGAAGGTCTATTCTTCGCTGCCACTGATATTGATAATGACGGTGATTATGACTGTGTAATTGCAACGCGTCGCGATTCGGGCTTTGTCGTCCTCGAAAATGATGGTGTCGGTAGTTTCACCGTCTTCGCCGAGTTTGATGGGGTTGAGCCCCGCGATGGCTTGCTGGTTGCAGATCTCAATGGCGACCTGCTAGCCGACATCGTCGGCGCCGGGGGTAACGAAGCGAATATCTATTTTCAGCTTGTAGGCGGTGGCTTCTCGGCACCTTCCCGATTGTTCTTTCCGCTGACTACCATCATCCGAGATTCGGTGACATTGGACGCTGATGTAGACGGCGATACCGACGTGGTCTGGTCTCTCACAAGCTCGGCTTCGGATATCCGCGTTGCTCGGAATGACGGTCTCGGGAACTTTGTGCTCGAAGCAACATCCGCGGTAGGTCAGACGACGTTTACAACGCTCGCGGCAGCGGATATCAATGCCGACGGTTTCGATGACTTTGCTGCGGGCAGCAGCGACGATTCGTTTGATGTCTATCTGAACGAACAATCCGGCGGATTTCAATTTGTTCAGTCGGTCCCGTCGATTCCGCAAGACCTATCTCGGGAACTGTTTGCAATAGACGTTGACTCAGATGGCGACGTTGATTTTGTTGAACGGCGCGGTAACACGGCCGTTGTCGTCCTAAATCAGTGCAACTCCGCGCCGTTGATCGACCAGCAGCCCACGCAGGCCATCGCGGATGAGGGGGATGCGGTTGTGCTGTCGGTCGGGGCGACGCTGGGCACGCGGCCGCTGGCGTATCAGTGGCTGAAGAACGGCGAGCCGATGGTGGATGGCGGATCGGTCACCGGTGCGACCTCGCCGACGCTGACGATCTCGCCGGCGACGCCGAACGACTCCGACATCTACGAGACGATCGTGAGTAACGCCTTCGGCTCGGACGTGAGCGAGCCGGCGGTAGTGGCTGTGCGTGAGACCTGCGTGGCTGACCTGAACGGCGACGGTGCGATCGACTTCTTCGATGTGTCGGCGTTTCTCGATGAAGTGGAGATCGGCTGCGACTGAGCGGGCGTGCGGTGGAGCCTGTGGCACGTGGCATTTCCGCTCCCTGACGGTCGCGGCTCGTTGAAGGCACGCGGTCCGGAGGACCGAGCCCCGAGTACCAGAGTGCGTGTGTTCGGAACGCAGTCCTCCGGACCGCGACGGCGACACGATGTCCCCGCCCCAGGAACACCGCGCACCGGTCTGGAGACCCGTGCTACAGAAGACACGATTTGCCGGGGCGGTGGCCTCTGGCCGCCGGGCACGAGGCGATGTTGATGCATCACCATCCGGGGACAGGATGTCCCCGACCCCGAAGCATTCCACACCGGTCTGGAGACCGGTGCCACCAAAGACAACACCCCCCCTCAGTCAGCTTCGCTGCCCCCGGAACAGCTCCCCCTCAAAGGGGAAGCATCTTGGCTTTGCCGGGGCGCCCGTGCCACGGCAAGCACCGCTACGCCGGGTCGCACTCGTTGACGCGGTCGATGAGTTGGCGGACGAGGCCGAAGTTGCGGCGGGTGTGCTCGAACGACAGCCGCGGGAGGTCGGGGTGCTGGCCGCGCTCTTCTTCGAGTGCTGCGGTTTGCTCGATTCTGCCCTGCTTGACGAGCACCGCGAACTGCTTGTTGATGTCGGCCACGTCGGCATCGCTGATGCGGTGCTTGAGACGCATGACGTAGCGGTCGCGCACGTACCGGCTGGAGTGGAACACGCGGTAGAAGGCGCACACATGCTCGACGGCTTCCTCGGGCGTTTGGCAGATGCGATAGAGCGAGAGATCCTCGGGATTGATGAGGCCTCGGGCGAGCAGCGTGACCTTGGCGAAGTGATCGAAGGCTTCCCAGTACGGCGTGGGATGGTCCTTAGTGTCGTCGCCCTCGACCAGCACCACCGGCACCATCGTGGCTTTGCCGGTCTGGATGAGGCAGAGGGTTTCGTAAGCCTCATCCATGGTGCCGAAGCCGCCGGGGAAAAGCGCGACGGCGTGCGCATGGAACAAGAACATGAGCTTGCGCGTGAAGAAGTAGCGGAAGTGGATGAGCTTGTGGTCGCCCTCGATGACGTCGTTGGCTGTGGTCTCGAAGGGCAGGCGGATGGCCACGCCGAAGCTGGCATCGCGACCGGGGCCGACGTGGCCGGCCTTCATGATGCCGTCGCCGGCGCCGGTGATGGACATCCATCCGGCCTCGGCCATGCGCTTGCTGAAGTCGACGGCTGCGGCGTAATCGGGGTGGTGCTCGGGCGTGCGGGCCGAGCCGAAGATGGTGATCTTTCGCGGCGAGGGGTAATGGCCGAAGACCTGGAACGCGTAGCGCAGCTCTTTGACGGCGGCCGACATGAGCTTGAGCTCGCCGGTGTCGCGGCCGTCGGGAATGAGCTTGAGTGCTGCGGTGAGCAGCTCGCGGACCATGCGCACGTCGAAGGCTCGGGCGTCTTGCCCCGCGACAGACTCGATGAGTTCGTCGATGGCCTCTTGCACCGGCGGGTCGTTGGGATGGCGACGCGGCGGAACGGCTGCATCTTCGGGGACGATCTCGTGAAGGCTCATGCGTTGGTCCTTGTTGTTTGAATCACTTGCTGGTTTTGTCTGCGGGGTTTATTCGAAGGCGTCGTCGGGCGGCGCGGCGGGTGTGAAGCCATCACCCACGCGGCGGACGCGAGGCTGCGTGCGCGACACGAGACTCTGGATCTCGCGGAGTCGGCGTTCGGCCTCGCTGACTTCTTGGCCGAAGAGCCTGCCGAAGAGCTCGCGCGTGCCGCTGAAGTTGTCGGCTGTGATTTGTTGATCGCCGAGCGTGCCGGTGATGCGCGTTTGGATGACCTCGTCACGGAGCGCCTCGATGAGATCGGCGACGATCGGCACACGATTGACAGCACGTGATGTGAATCGGAGATCGAGGCCCAGGTCTTCCCACGACATGCTGCCGTAGCCGATCATCTTGACGGACGGGGCTTGGATATCGATGGACTCGAAGACGAGTTCATCGCCGAGCACGAAGAATTGCGCGGCTGCGAAATCGAGCGGATCGCCCGCGGGCACCTGCAGATTGCTCACCTCGATCAGTGGGAGGAGCAGCGGCAGACGGACGACGGTGCCGCCGCCGATCTCGGCGCTGCCGCGGCCCGCGACACTGTCGGCATCGCCCACGCGCCCGGCGAGGCGGAGCGAGGCATCGATTCGGCCACGCGAAGCATCGGCGGGCTCGGGTGCGTCGGCTGGCAATCGCGGCGCGAAGACATCCTCGGTCTGGCGGAAGTCATCGAAATCGGCGAGGACATCGGCGAGTGCGACGCGCGAGAACTGGAACTCGGCCTCGAACGGATTGCCGAGGCCCTCGGTCGTATCGACGCGTGCCCAGCCCGACATGCGGCCGCCGTGCGCATCGGCCGACACGACCGGCACGACGAGTCGGCCGGGCAGCAGGCCGCTTTCGAGCCGGGCGATGCCGTCGGTCATGCGCACGCCGCCGAGTCGGAACTGATCTGCCTCGATGCGCACGGCAAACTCCGGCGCGTCGCCCGGTGCGGCGAACAGCGACGAAGCCTCGAAGCCGATGCGCCCGTTGAGCCGATCGATCGGCGCTCCGATGTTGACCGCGGCGTCTTCGACCGCGACAACGCCCTCGACCTCGAACGCGGGCGGCTGGTCACCGCCCGAGGTCAGCACGCGAACACGGGTGCGGGATGAATTGACGCGGCCGTCGGCGGTGAGCTTGACTGCATCGAGCGCACCGTCGATGGGGCTCGGTAGCAACGCAACGACGCCGGCAGGCAGGCCGCTGGCGCTATCGAAGCTGAGCTCGAGGCCGATATCGACGCCCGCTTCGGCTGTGGCCCAGTTGCCTTCAGCCGATCCAAACCACGTCAGCGAGGGTCGCGCCGGTGGGTCGTTTGCATCATTGGTCGGCGACGCGGGTTCGATCGCGGCGGAGGTGAATCGGCCGCCGACATCACGCAGCGAGCCGCCGTTGGTATCGAAGGTGATCTCACCCCACGCGGGATCGGCGGTGATGGTTCGGCCGTTGCGATCGAAGCTGACGCGGATGGGCGAGATGGAGCCGCTGACTCGGCCGAGCGCGAGGCCGGAGCCTTGGTCGCGCATCGGCTGTGTGTTGTCGTCGGGGCTGATCACGAGCGAGATATCGAACACGCCGCGCGGGTTGCCGGTGTCGATCATGCCGCTGGCGGTTTTGGGCAGCACACGTTCTGCGAGCCGGCGCGTGAGTGCGCCTTCGAGCGGGATATCGAAGGCGTTGAATTGCAACGGTTCGCCGCCGGGCGATGGGCCTTCGAGCGTCTCGCCGAGCCGAGCCTCGCCCTCTGCCCAGATGACACCGGCCTGTTCGAATCGGCGGTCGGCTCCGGACTCGAACGCGATGGTTCCGCTGAAGCGGTCGAAGTTGGCGAGTGTTGCTCCGCCGTCGACGAGGGCGGGGCGGATGCGGACATCGCCGCCGGCTTGCTCGAGCAGCGCGCGGCCGCCGAGCGTGTTGATCTCGACACCGAGCATGCGATCGAGCGTGAGTTCGAGGCCGGAGAGCCCGGCATCGCTGCCGACGATGTCCGCCGCGAGCCTGAGTTGTCCGGTTGGCTCGCGCGTCGAACGGAGGGCTGCAAGCTGATCGGCCGCGGTATCGCTGAACAGCATGACCACAGCTTCGAGCGGTGCTGCGAGATCGAGCGCGCGCACATCGACCTCGGCCTCGAACGGCACGTCCTGCTCGTCGACATCTTCGCCGGTGAGCGCAGCATCGAGCCGCAACGCGATGCGACCGGCCCGCTCGGCCTCGCCGTCTCGCAGAGCGCGTGCGATGCCGAAGAGATCCATATCGACAGCGGATTCCGTGACGGCGACGGAGCCGCTGAGGTTGGTCAGCACCACTTCGGGCGAGGCAGGATCATCGGGCTGCATGCTGAGTGGTGCGGATGCGAGATCAACGATGTTGACGTTGACATCGAAGCCGAGCGAGCCGTCGGGCTTGCCCGCGATGATGGCGTCGCTCTGCACGCCGCCGGCAAGATCGAGCCCGCGGAGGACTTCCTTGTAGCCGGCGTCGTTGCTGCCGGGGATGGCGTTGATCAGCAGCTCGTCGATCGGCACGCCGCGTGCATTCACGCGGATGCGTGGCGGGGCGTCGCTGCTCGCGCCGACATCGAGCATTGCATCGACCTCGGCCCGGCCGCCCGACAAGCCGCGGAACACACCCTGCGTGATGCGCGCCGTCTGGCCGTCGATGACAAGTTGCAGATCTTCGGCGTACAGCGGCAGCGGGAACTGCTCGGGCACCATGCCTGCGTCTGGCAGATCGACGGTGATGATGCGCTCGTATTCGCTCTCGGTGCCGAGCGGGCGATCGATTTTGACGCGGACGTCGGCGAGGCCGCCGAAGGCGAATGGCTTGGTATCGAGGATGCGCTGCGTTGCGGCGAGCTCGGCGCTGGCGTCGGCTAAGGCCCGCTTTGCTTCGTCGCTTCCGTCGCCGGCGTCGCGCAGTCGATCGAGTGAAGAGATGAGAGCTGTCGCACGTTGCATGAGCGCCTGGGTTTGTTCCCGCGAGATCACAAGGCCGGTCTCGAGCAGCTCGGCGTAGCGGGGCCGATTAAACAACGCCTCGATTAGATCTCGCCGGCGCTCCCCCACCGCAGCCAGCATTGCTTCATCGAGCGGTGCGCCGGTGACGCGGATGTCGAGATCGACCAAGCCGCCGCTGCGTGGCGGCGCGATGCGGCCGGTGGCGTTGATGATCGCACCGCTGGCCGACCTGCCCTGGATGTCTTCGAGCAACAGCTCCTCGTTGGTGAACCTGGCAACGCCTCGCAGATCGCTGAACTCGTAGGGGAACGATTCGAACGCAGCGGTGCCGTCTCTGAAGCGCAGCTCGCCATCGACGCGGACCGGCGCGCGCACGCCACCGACGGGCGGGCCGCGTGAGACGCTGACATCGGCATCGACGAGCGCGGTCGGGTTCGAGAACGATCGCAGCCTGCGTGCGACGACCTCCGGCGCGATGGGCACGAACGCGGGGCTCGCGGGCAATTGGTAGCCGCGCGTGGTGAGCTGGCAGGTGAACGGCGCGTCGAGCGTGAGGCCCTGGTAGTCAACGGTGACGTCATACGGCAGCGCGCCGAGCCTGCCCGAGACATCGCCGGCGACGCCGCTGGGCGAGACGGTGATCGTGCCGCGGACCTGTTCGAGACGCGCGGGCGGGTTGTCTTCGCTCGTTGCCTCCATCGCATCTTGAGCGAAGGGCAGCGAGAGCGCGACGTTGTCGACCTCGAACGTCGCGGAGACGCCGGTGTCTTGGCTGTAGCTGAACTTGGTGCCGTCGAGCGAGCCGCGGATGTCGATGGCTTCGAACAGCTCGCGGTAGTCCTGCGGCACGGCCTCAGCGGGCCAATCGTTCAGCACGACGCGTGCAAGCTCCAGCTCGATGCCGCCCGAGCTGACGCGGCCGATGAGGTCGATAATCGGCTTGGCATCTGGACCGCTGACGGTTTCGCGCAGCGTGACGATGTAGCCCTGCGATGCGGGATCGGGCGTCGGTGTGATGCTGCCGGACAGCACGAACTCGCGCAGCACATCCAGCCCGTCGGCGTCGTGCTCCGCCAGGCGCAGCGTGCCGTTCCGCAGATCGATCAGCGGCAGCAGTGCGCCGGCCTTCGGCGATGCGGTCGCGAGGCCGAGCCCCGCCGCGTTGAGTTGGCCCGACTCACGATCGATGCTGAACAGCACATCGGCGCCGTCGATTGCGAGCCGCTCAACCGAGCCGGTGCCCGCGAGCATGGACCACCAGTTCAGATCGGCCTCGGCCCGTTCGATCGCGAAGGCCCGCGTCAACCTCACCGGCGGCGTCGTGCTGAAGGGGCTCGAAGTTCGTGCCGACGGCGTGCCGAAGTCGGCCGAGCGGGTCTTCGCGATCGAACGGGCCGAGGCCGATCTGAACTGGTGGTCCATGCTCGCG
>JBCCQU010000055.1:0-9429 GCA_039208875.1 Planctomycetota bacterium | reverse complement strand
GCCGACAGCAATCGCGCCGCCGAACTCATCGCTGTGATTGCTATCAAACGTGCAGCGCGCGATGTCAGCCTGTGCGCCCGTGCCCATAGTGATCGCGCCGCCGAGCAGCGCCGCCTCGTTGCGCACGAACGTGCAGCCGATGATCTCGACCTGACTCGATGCGATCGCGTTGATCGCGCCGCCGGTGCTGAGCGCTGTGTTGTCGATGAATACGGAGTCGCGAATCTCCACAGCAGCACCCGACGCGATATCGATCGCGCCCCCGTCGAACGCGGCGTTGTTGCGGAAGGTCGAGCGTTGCACGACAAGCGACCCGCCGTCGATACCGATCGCGCCGCCGAGGCCGCCGCTGTGATTTTCGAACGTGCAGTCGCTGACGACGACGTGTGAGTTGCTGCTGCTGATGCCGCCCGCGATGGCACCCGCTGCGCCGTCGCGGAGCGTCAGGCCTTGGAGCCGAACGCCGGGGGCAGCAACACCCGAGACGAGCACGCAGATACCAAGCCCGCCAGGATCGATCACAACGCTGCCGCTTGCTGCGCCCGCTATCGGCCGAAGCGTGATCGGCAAACGCATACTCAATGATTCCGCGTACACACCCGGATCGATCTCGATCGCATCGCCGGCTTCCGCTGCATCGATCGCGGCTTGAATCGTCGCGAAATCGCCACCCGGACCGACCGTGACGGTGTCAGCCGTTGACCAGCCCGCAAAGCAGGCGATGGCTGCTGCGGCGATGCGTAGCGGGGCAGGAGGCAGGCATGCGTCCAAGTCTGTCACACCTGCAGACTACCCGCGCGGTCCCCCTGAAGACAGGTTCATCGCGTCCTAGCACAGTCTTAGCAATCCTGCGAAGTGGACTTATCCCGCTGGCTAAATCAATTTATCAAGACCGTTTCCGATGTAACAAGTGATTGTCCCGCGTTGCACGAGCCACCGACCACACAAACCATGGCGGTACCGCCGCGGGAACCTGTTCGCGCGGCTCAGTCCCAATCGGACTCAAAGAGGGAGTAGATCTACGCAAGCTCGTATTCGTACCGCCGGCGCGATCATGCTCGCTGCAGCCGGTGCCGCGATGGCACAGCCGTTCAGCTTTGCCCCGTTCGATGCCGACGTGCCGGATAGCCCGACGTTGTCGCTCAACCTAGGCAACACCGCACCGTCGCGTTTGTTCACGGGCTGGACGCTCACGACCGACTGGTCGGGCAACAGCGGGGCCCCGTTCTCGACCGAGGCCCGGGTTCAACTGTTTGACGGCGTAATGCCGCTGAGCCCGATTGTCGCTGCAGACAACGGTGGTGGCTCTGCAGATGTGATGGGGCTGACGTTCTCGGGCACGTTCGGCTCGCCCGCCTCGTACAACCCATTCACCAACGTCACAGCACCAAGCCAGTTCGGTGTCGATGCCCTCCGGCCCCGACTTTCGCGTTGAGCTTTTCCAGACCTTCGAAGACTCTGAGGCGAGCTGGGACAACACTGTCCTCACGCTCGACGACACCATCCCCCCGGGCACGGGCACCGAGAGCAGCCCCGCCGACCTCGGACTTGTCGACGCAGGTGATCTCGGCACAATCGGCTTCGGCCAGACGACCGGCACCTCACCGCTCGCGACCGATGAAGCTGTCTTCTTCACCTTCACGCACCCGGGCGGCCCGCTACGCATCGACACGCTCGGCAGCTCGCTGCAGTTCATCAACGTCAACAACGACTCTTTCGATACCGAAGACACCTACCTCGTGCTCTACGACGAGAACGGTGATGTCGTTGCTGAAGACGAGGACTTTGACAACGGCGACATCCTCTTCGCATTTATCAACAGAACCAACATCGCAGCCGGCAACTACGCTGTCGCCGCGACCGGCTCGGGACTGCTGTCGGCACCAGACGTCGGTGACAACTTCGCCATCATCGGCAACGACAACGCCTTCGGCACCCTGAACGTCAACCTCTTCATTCAGCCGCCATTCCCGTCCAACATCACCGTCGATCAGGACCTCGGCACGCTGATTCTCGACAACCCGACCGGATTCATCGCGACCCCCGCGACCGAGATCAACGAAGTCAACCGCTACGAGGACAGCAGCGGCACCCGCGTCGGCGATACACCCGCGCCCACGCTCGGTGAATACGTCGTCAGCTTCACCCTCGCGCAAGACTCCATCGTCGACCTCAACTTCCAGGACGACGAGGACAACCTCAACGAGTTCTATTTGCTTGAGGGCCTTGCGACCGACGGTGCCGGTACCGCGACGCAGGCCATCGACGCCACCGAAGACTTTGGCAGTTTCGGCGTGCTCAGCGCCGGAACCTACTACCTCGCCGTCGATCCCGATGATGGCGTCGAGGAGCGGGCCGTCTTCCTCACCGCATTTGCGGTCCCGACCTATCCAGCGTCGCTCACCGTCGACCAAACGCTCGGCAGCCTCTCCATCGGCGGCACGCCGATCACCTTCTCCGGAAACACCGCCGGCCAGCCGAGCGAGATCGACGGCGTTCTCAACGCCAGCGGCAACTCGCTCGCCAACATTGAACAACGCGCAGGCGAAGTTGTCGGCGAGTTCACCCTCACCGAAACGGCCACCCTCACCCTGACCAACTTCGCCCCAGACAACACCGACCAGGAGTACTTCCTACTCGATTCGCTCGCGATCGACGCCAACGGCAACGCAACCGGCGGCATTGGCTACAACTCCGAGCAGGGCTACTTCAAGGATCTCGAGCCCGGCACCTATTTCCTCGCCGTCGCCAACGACACCCCAGCACAGTTCATGAGCGAGGAAGGCCCGTTCAACGTCGAAATCGCCGCGATCGTGCCGAGCGAGATCGACCTCGCCACGGAGACCGTCGTGCCGCTGGGCGTCGTCGGCAGCAGTGTCGAGACCATCAACCTCAACGTCTGCAACAGCGACTTTGACACCGAAATCGCCATCTTCGATCTCGCTACCGGCGATGTCATCGAAAGTGATGACGATGAGTGCGACCCGCAGAGCAGCATCGAGCGGGTACTCGGTGCAGGCGACTACATCCTCGTAGTGACCGGACGCAACACCGGCTTCTTCGACGGTCTCGAGGCTGACCTCGGCTTCAACAACAACAACAGCACCCGACCCAACCAGACCGACAGCGGCAACTATGCAAGCGACACCACCTCCTCCGTGGCCCTCAACGGCACACTTGGCCCCAACCAGCGAGACATCTACAGCTTCAGCATTTCCTTCGGCGGCTTCGGCCAAGAACTGCCGCAGGGCACCATCGATATCGGGAACATCGCCGATGCCGGCGAGGCCTTCAACATCGACGGATGCGGCACGACCTTCGACAGCGAGATCGTCCTCTGGGATCGCAACGGCACGCGACTGGCCATCAACGATGACAACACCGGCTTCTGCGGCTCCGCCGATCCAAGCGCCTTCACGCCAGACAACAGCCCGATCCCGCTCGAAGCCGGCTACTACGTCGTCGGCATCGCCGGAACCAACGCCTTCTTCAGCACAAGCACGCCCTTCGGTGCCAGCTTCTTCGGGACCGACCGCTTCGGCGACTACACCCTCGACTTCAACGGCGTTGTCGTGACCGGCACCACAGCCGCGGGCAACGATGATGCGGACCTGCTCGATGCCTTTGCCTTCAGCATCGGCAACCCGTGCCCGGCCGATCAGGACCTCAACGGCCTTCTCGACATCGATGACTTCTCAGCTTTTGTGACTAACTTCTTCGCAGGGAGCCGCCGCGCCGACGTCGATGACAACGACGCACTCGATATCGATGACTTCTCCGGCTTCGTGAGCACCTTCTTCAACACCGAGAGCTGCTTCTAAGACACGACACAATCGCGCCATCACACCAGCCCCCGCCACTCGATAGGCGGGGGCTTTTCATGCGCAGATCAACGACGACTCGACAGATGACATCCGACAATAAAACACGCAATACAACAAACAACCCCGCAGCACAGACCTCCTCCAAGGACCGCACCACGGGGTCGCGAAGTTGTGAGTCGTACGTCTCGCTTATGGGCAGTCCGGGAACTGCGCCGGAGCAAAGAAGAACGACACGAAATCGGAGAAGTCATCGATGTCGAGCGAGCCGTCGCCGTTGACATCCGCAGCATCGCTCGTAGCAAAGAAGTTGGTCACAAAAGCTGAGAAGTCATCGATATCGAGCGAGTCGTCGCCGTTCTGATCGGGCGGACAATCGGGCTCGGGCGCCGCCTCGGGCGAGATGGCGAGCGCCCACTGCTGCACGGTGCCGGTATCGGCGCCGGCATTGTCCGAGATATCCAGACGCCATGTGCCCTGCGCGTTCAGGCCCTTGTACGCAGCCAGCGGCTCGTCGGGGCGATACTCGCCGGCCACGAAGCCGGTTGAGGTCTCCCAAGCCGCCGCCGACTCATCGTTGAAGATGTAGACGCCAGAGATGCTATCGCTCTCGCCATAGGTCGAGCCGGGGTGGCCCGGGCGATTGCCGAGCGTGATCTGCGAGTTGGTCGGCTCGTGCGTGAGCTGGAAGATGAGATCGCCGACCCAGGTGTGGTTCATGTCGATCTCGATGTTCAGGTCATCGATCGTGATCGGATCGAGGACTGTGATGAACGACGAGGCGCTGCCGCTATCCGGAATAACCGTTGGCGTGCTGCTGAACAGGCGCAGCTTGCCGATATCGATCGAAACGTCGCGGCTGGTATCACCAAGATCATTCGTCGTGTTATCGAAAACGATGCTGCCCGTCGTCACGCCGTTTGGCAGCGACGCCGCGCTACTGTTTAGCGCGACGGTGACCTGCGCCGAGCCATCGACCGGGATCGACAGCTGCGTTTCGCTGAGGTCGAACCAAGTGTCGGTCGTGGAGACCGTCACGTCGAGCGGCTCGTCCGCACGGTTGAACACCGTGAACACGTTGTTCTGCATCACGAACGGGCCGCCGGTCGGTCCGCTGGCCGAGGCGGGAGCGCCCGGTGTGACGCGGATGCCGGCCGGCCCTGCGCCGATGGTGTCGACCACGAGTTGGCCGGTGCCGCCCGGATCGAGGTGCGTGCTGAGGCCCGCGTTCCACGACACGCTGATGCGGCCGTACCAATCCGGGTCGTCATTGCCGCACGCGGCGTATCCACCGTGCAACTGACCGATGACGCGCTTGTTCTGATCAAACAACGGCGAGCCCGACGAGCCCGGCTCAGTCGTGCCCGTGTCCCAATCTTCGACTCGTACGTGCGTGGTGCCCGAGCTGACAGAATCCTCCAGGTACGCGGTCGTGGTTGTCGGATCGAACTCGAAGCTGATCGACTTCTCATCCGTGGAAGGATGATGAATCGCAACAGCCGTCGTCGCCTCAGCGCCGGTTGCATCCCAGCCCGCGAACGCAACGCCCCAATCCGGATCGGGATCCTGGTTCAGGCGAACGATCGTGAAGTCGCTCGCGCCGCCCGACGCAAGGTGCACAGCACCGGTGTTGAACTGGTTGAGTTGGCCGCCCGACTGCATGCCGCACGACGGGCTCTCGAAGTTCCAGAATGTCACGAGCGAAGCCGCGTTGCCCGAGCCGATGCCGCAGTGATCGGCGGTCATGAACAGCGGCGCGCGATCCTGCGCGGTGTTGTTGACCATGAAGCCGGTGCAGAACGTGCCGCCGCCGGTCGAGATCACAGCGACCGACGCCACTTCGTCTTCCCAGCCGACACTGTCCGAGCAAGCGACATCGACGTTGCAGCTGCCCGCACGGCCGAACACGCCGTCGGCCTCGAGGAAGCCGCGGTAACCCGTGTTGACGTAGCCGAGTTGGAGATCAAAGTCGCCGATCGAATCAACCGGCACCAGCATCTCGATCACCACATCGCCATCCACAGCCGGCGGCGTCCAAAGCTGGCGGTGCACGTTGTTGTCTGCCGACGTGAACGGCCTGATCTCACGCTCGCCGTCCGCCTCGCGGATCGTCAGCGTCGCGCCCTCCGGCAGCTCAAACTCCGTAAAGCCGAAGTTCAGGCTGATCGCGTTCTCGCAGCGGAAGCGCATCTGCCACCGCATGTGCTTGCCAGCGTCGGTCCACACGCCGTGCGTCTCGGGCCGAATGTCGACCTCGTTGCGGATCGCGTACCGCGGAGCAAGGCCCTGCGAATCGCGATCGAGATCCTCGAGCGAGATCACCGCCAAATCCATCGCCGGCGCCTCGTACGTCGGAAGGTCATCGATGCCCGGTTGCATCTGCCCATGAGCGCTGCCAGCGAAGCTCGCCAGCGCGCCAGAGACCGAGACAATTACTGCAGCAACACCGTTGCGCTTTGCCATTGCAAGTCCTTACTTCATGCCCCAGAGTGTCTTACGAGTTCCCGCGACGAGGCGGCGAAGGCAGCCCCCTCAGACGCCGCACCGCTCCGCAGACGCTAGCCGAAACGACCGCCAACCGCAAGATCATTGCATATAACCGGATGACCAATGGCTTTTACGGGGCATCGCACCGCGTTCGCACGCCTGCAGGCTCACAGGCAGCCGCCCTCAGCCCGGAACTCGAAGAACCGGCTCACGAACGCCGAAAAGTCATCGATGTCCAGCACGCCGCTGTCGTCCTGATCGGCTGCGAAGTCGTCAGCGAAAAACGCCATCACGAACGCCGAGAAGTCGTCGACATCGAGCAGACCATCACGGTTCACGTCCGGCGAGCTTTCGCTGGCTGTCAGCTTGAAAATGCTGCCACCGCCAGAGGAGATATACACCTCGCCGTCAGCATCGCGGCTGAAGTTGATGATCGTGCCGAGGAAGCCGGATGTCGTGCTGATGCGACTCGTCAGCTCTTCACGCTCAAACACGCCCGGCGAGGTCTGACGCAACGCGTAGATCCGGTCCGTGCAGTAATCCGCAAACAGATACGCCCCGCGCAGCGACGGAATCCCGCAGCCGCGATACATCACGCCTCCCGTGATCGAGCAACCAAAATCCGGCGAGCTATGGCGATACTCGTTGACCGGGAACGTGATGTCCTGCGTGTCGCCGCAGCCTGAGAACCCGTTGAACCGCGTGCCTTCCCAGCAACGCCAACCGTAGTTCTCGCCGCCCGAGCTGCTGGCGGGCTGGAAGTTCACCTCTTCGCGCGCACCCTGGCCAACGTCGGCGATATACAGATCGCCCGTCAGCGGATCGAAGTCGTTCCGCCAGTGGTTCCGCAGGCCGTAGGCCCAGATCGCGTCGTCGCCGGCTACGCCCACAAACGGGTTGTCCGCCGGTATCGCGAAGTTGTTGTTCGGATCGCTCAGGAAGTCGTCGCCATTCACATCGATCCGCAGCATGGCACCCAGGCGGTTGTTTTTGTTGGCTGAGTTGTTCTGCGGGTCGTCACCAGCGCCGCCGTCGCCGATCGCCATATACAGGTAGCCGTCCGGCCCGAAGTCGATCCACCCGCCGTTGTGATTGCTGAACGGCTGCGACTGCAGCAAGATCGGCCGAGCCGCCGCAAAGTCCAGCTTGTTCGGGTCGTTTGCATCGATTGGAGCCTCAACCACGATGTTCGAGCCGTTCGCCGACCCGCCGCCGAACGTGTAGCTCAGATACACGAGGCCGTTGGTCTCGAAGTCTGGATGGAACGCCAGGCCAAGCAGCCCCCGCTCGCCACCTGTCGAAACCGTGAACACCGCAAACGGATCGGGCAGCAGCGCGCTCGAGTCGACATCGAACACCCGGATGCGTGCCTGAGATCCGTTGATGGATTGCTCGCCGACCAGCATCCGCGACCGATCACCCGGCACCGCCGCCACCACAGTCGGCGATGACAGCCCGCTCATCACCCGCTCTGCCGTGTACGACTGGGCCGAAGCCGCCGCGCCCACCAGACCAACGCTCGCTGCGAGGCTCGCAGCACAAACACTTTCCAAACGAAGCATCCCGGACTCCAATCTTCAGCGTGGCACAGCGTCGCAGCTTGCCTATCCCACCCGACCCTATCCGCAATACCGAGCAGCAGCAACAGTCTCGCGAAACAGCCGCGACATTGGGTTCGTCGGATTGCCAGCAAAATGACGGGAAATTTGTGTTTGCGCTTGGCGGCAACCAAGCGAGTGAATATACCAGTGAGTCGGGCAGACAGCGCTCACTTGATTTTGCTGCCTCTGCTTCCGGCATTCGAGGGTTGAGAGACAAGCATCCTCGATAGATATGAAGGATTCCGTCCGGGCGAAAGCTCGGACGCTCTGCTGTGTGGTTGGGTCGAGGGGCCCGCCGCATACTCGCGCCGGCATCGTGCCGCAGCGTGACGCGATGGGAGAGAGCCGCGCGGCGTGGGAGCCGTCGGCCAGAGAGAAAGGTGAGAAAGACAATGCACAAGACACTCGCAATCGCAGCCGTGGCGGGCCTGGCATCGGCCGCCGCAGCTCAGTCGTTCACGTACTCCGCCGCCGGCCCGGCACTCGTCATCAGCGGGTCGCCGGAGATCATCGACCTCACTGCTTTCGGTTCGCCGACCGGAACCTTCACCGGCTTCAGCGTCGACGTCGACTGGTCCAACGACTTCTTCGCATTCTCGAACGAAGCCCGCGTGGCCTTCGGCGACGGCTCACAGTTGATCTCGGGCTCGGTCGCCGCCAACAACGGCGGCGCCAGCACAGCTTCGGTCCCCGCGCTCAACTTCACCGGTGAGTTCGCCGCTGGCACCCTCGGCTCGTACAACCCGATCACCGACGTGACCAGCCAGACCGTCGTCACCAACGAGATCGATCCCGCAGCCTTCGCCGGCTTCGACCTCATCGCGAGCCAGGTCTTCGACGGCAGCTCGGCTGACTGGAATAGCATCATCGTCACGCTCAACAACGATGCCCCGGTCAACACCGTCACCGGCGGCGAGACGGGCCCGGCCGACTTCGGCTACGTCGACAACGGCGACATCGGCACCATCCCCCTCGGCTTCAGCCAGTCAGTCGTCACCACCACACCCGACATCGTCAACTGGGTGACCTTCACGCACGACGGCGGCTTCCTCCGCATCAACACAAACAACTCCGAAGCCTTTGACACCGAGCTCATCCTCTTCGACGCCGCCGGCGACCTCGTCGAAGCCGACGACGACGGCTCGGTTCAGTTCCGTAAGTCGCAGTTGCTCTTCGCCGACCTGCCAGCAGGCGATTACGCCCTCGCGACCGGCGAGTTCGACATCTTCACGAACGGTGCCGCATTCGGTGTCGGCTCCGATGACTTCGGCGGTGGCGGAGGTGAGGGCATCAACCTCAACTTCTTCATCCCGACACCCGGCTCGGCTGCCATGCTCGGCCTCGCTGGTCTCGCCGCGGCGCGTCGCCGTCGCTAATCCAGAGCACCATCAGTTCTGATTTCCCTCGACGCCTCGGGCCCACAGCCCGGGGCGTTTTTCTGTCGCCGATCTCGTCGCGACCGCCTCAACCAACAAACGCACGCACCGCCTCCGCCACCGCCGCGTTCGGCAGCAAGAAAG
>JBCCQU010000054.1:0-9481 GCA_039208875.1 Planctomycetota bacterium | reverse complement strand
GGCGATGCAGCCGGCGATGAGGCCCAGGACGACCGAGGTGCCGGTGTACGCCGCGACGGCGAGGGCTGCTCCGTCGCGGAGGCTCTTGGCGACGAGCTCGTCGGTGCTCTCGGGCTGATCGACGATGAGCGACCCGACCCACTTGAGGTTGACGAGGCCGACGATGAGACCCGCACAGAGCCCGAGCAAGATTGGCCGGGGCGTGCGGATGCGGCGGGCGCCGAAGCCGAGGCCGACGAGCTTGGCTGCGATGAGGGCGAGCAGGCCGAGCTCTGGCGGGACGCGGAGGCCGGGGAAGTGGGAGATCCAGGCGATGACCCACATGACGACAGCGACGCTGAGCCCGAGCGTGAGGGCTTGCCCGATGAAATTGCGGATAGGTGCATGGCTTGCGTCGCCGATCGGCATCGCGGAGGTCTCCCGGACTGCGAATACGTCTCAATTGCCTGCGAAGCCTGTTCGGGGCTTGACAGAATACGTCTCGACAGGACAAATTGCTGCCAGACAGTATTGTCGTATGCTGCTCCGGACAGGATTCGGTATACGGAAATGTGGTTCGTTCGATCCTTTGTGGCGGATGAGGCCACAGCATGCGGCATCGATATCGGTGCCGGGGACTGCAGCTTGTAGTGCATGGGCACGCGGGTCTGCAAAGGAAATCCGCCGACGGCGGGGAACGCGACGCGACGGGCGGCTGCTCGGTGGCCGTTCGGGAACAGTAATCCTGGGTAGCTGACCCAGAAGGAGTTGGGATTGCTCTTTCCGAAGTGGATGAATGCCTTGCCAACGCTGGGAGCAGCGGGTGGCGCGGGCACATTTGCTGTGCTGGTCTGGGGCACTTGGTACTACGCGACGCCCGACTTCTTTGAGGTCGGGTACATGCCGACACAGCCCGAGGCGGGTTTCAACCACCAGCTTCACGCGGGCGAGCTCGGCATGAACTGCGTGTACTGCCACCACCAGATCGAAGAGTCGCCGATCGCCAACGTGCCGCCGATCGCGACGTGCTATGGCTGCCACTCCGAGCAGAAGCTGGCTGGCTGGGAAAACCACGACGTGAAGTGGATCCGGACGGCCTATGCGCAAGACGAGGCTGTGCCGTGGCGGAAGGTGCACAAGCTGCCCGACTACGTGCGTCACTTCCCGCACCACGTTCACATTCAGGCCGGCGTGAGTTGCTACTCGTGTCACGGTCAGATCATGGGCATGCCCGTCGTGTATCAGGCGCACAGCCTGAGCATGGGCTGGTGTCTTGATTGTCACCGCAATCCGGAAGAGCACCTCGTGCCGCCGGAGCGTGTGACGCAGTTGACGTGGGTTTCCGACGAGCTTGCTGCACGAGCTGAGGGCGCGGGCACGGTCGACGCTGCAGCGTTGGTCGAGTCGTTGCGGCGGGCGCCACCTCAGGCGTGTGGTGCGTGTCACCACTGATCTGGGTTGGCGGTCGGATTTGATCGCAAGGACGAGCGGCGAGCCCTGCGGGGTCGGGCAGAGAAGGCTGATCAGCCACGAGGCTGGCAAAGGACGGACGACAGCGCATGACGCAGACACAATGCCCATCCACGATCGGAAAGGTCGCGGTGCCCGAGGACGCGCCCGGTGCGTCGCGGGACGCGGGCGGTCGGAAGGTGTGGCGTTCGCCCGAGCAGCTTATGGGCCGGGCGGGCTTTCGCGACTTTGTGGAGCGCGAGTTTCCGAAAGGCGCGTCGGAGCTGCTGAAGGGCAGCCGCCGCACGTTCATGAAGCTGATGGGTGCATCGATGGCGCTCGCGGGCGTGGCGACACTGCCGGGCTGCCGGCGTCCGGATCACAAGATCCTGACGTACGGCTCGGAGATGCCGGAGAACATCATCGTCGGCAAGCCGCTGTACTTCGCGACGAGCATCCCGATCCCGGGTGGCGGTGCGTGGGGTTTGCTCGCGGAGACAGCAGAGGGCCGGCCGACCAAGCTCGAGGGCAACCCGCTGCACCCGGCCAGTCGCGGTGCTGCCGACGCGCAGGCGATCGCGCAGATCCTGAACCTGTACGACCCGGACCGGCTGACCGGCCCGGTGTTCCGTCGGAGCGATGGCTCGAAGGTCGAGGCAACGTGGGACGACTTCAAGCTGCGTTGGAACGATGGCTTCGGCCCGGCTGAGGACGGCGAAGGTCTGGTGATCATCGCCGACCAGGTCGATAGCCCAACACGCGACGCGGTGAAGGCTCGCGTGCTGGCTGCGTACCCAAGGGCAACTTGGGTGACGCACAACCCGCTGGCGTCGAAGAACGCGCGGCTCGGCAGCGAGATCGCGTTCGGTAAGCCGATGCGCGAGCATCTTCACTTCGACAAGGCCGATGTCGTCGTCACGCTCGATCGCGACCCTGGGACGCGTGAGCCGGGATCGGTCCGTCACTCGCGCGAGATCGCGTCGCTGCGGAAGCCGATGTCGTCAAGCGATCCGATGAGTCGCTTGTATTGCGCCGAGTCGGGCTTTTCGCCGTTCGGATCGATCGCCGATCACCGCATGCCGATGAGCCCGCAACGCGTCACAGCGTTCGCGGTCGAGCTCGCGCATTGCATCACGCATCTGGTCGATGGTGTTGATTCGCGGCTGGATGCTGCGATCGCGTCGGTCGAGGTGCCGCGCGGCCCGGACTTTGATCTGCACGAAGACGAGAAGTCGAAGACGCTGGCTGTGGCTCGTGATCTCGTCGCGCATCGCGGCAGGAGCCTGCTGATCGCCGGACGCACGCAGCCGCCGGAAGTGCACGCGCTGACGCACGCGATGAACGCGGTGCTCGACAACGTCGGCAAGACGGTGGAGTACATCGAGGACAACAGCGAGACCGCTGACAGCTTGGCTGGGGTCGCGGAGCAGATCCGCGCGGGCCGGGTGTCGATGATGATCGCGATCAATTGCAACCCGGTGTACGACACGCCGGGTGAGCTTGGCTTTGCCGAGTTGTGGGACAAGGTGACGGCGGAAGGCATCACCATGTCGCTCGACGTCGGTGATACCGAGACCGCCGCAGCCAGCACGTGGGCACTGAACGGCACGCACGCGCTCGAGCAGTGGGGCGACACGGTGGCTGAGGACGGCACGATCGCGGCGACGCAGCCGATGATCGCTCCGCTCAGCGAGCCGGCGATGAGCGACATCGAGTTTCTGTCGTACATCGCGGGCGAGCGCAACACCAACGGCTATTCGCTGGTGCGTGACGTGTGGCAGGACAAGCTGGGCTTGTCGGGCAAAGAGTTTGAGAAGGCGTGGCGGCGTGCGTTGCATGACGGTTTTGTCGCCAACACAGCCGCGCCGACGCTGACGCCCGATGTTGATTTCGCAGCGGTGGCCAACGCGGTCGGCTCGCTGAAGCTGGCCGAGGCACCGACGCTGGAGTCGATGGCTGTCGTCGTCACCGATGACGACCTCGGCGGTGGCCGGTACGCCAATAACGGCTGGCTGCAAGAAGCACCGCACCCGATGACCAAGGTGGTGTGGGACAACCCGGTGGTTGTGAGCCCGAACACCGCCGACCGCCTTCGGCTCACGCCCGATGACTACACAGCACGGCAGAATCCACGCTCGCGGCTTGCGAAGCTGAACATCAACGGCCTCGAGAAGACCGTGCCGGTTTGGATCTGCCCGGGCATGCCCGACAACGTGATTCAGGTCACGCTCGGCTACGGCAGAACGCGGGCGGGCATGGTCGGTAATGCGGTCGGCGTCGATACGTACAAGATCAGGCCTCACGATGGCGGCTTGGGCGCGTGGACCGCTGAGGGCTGCACGCTCACACGCACCAGCGGCACGTACCCGATCTCGAGTACGCAGAACCACTGGTCGCTCGAGGGGCGGACGTCGGTCGCCCGCTCGCTCGATGTGCAGGTGTATCGCGAGCACGTGAAGAAGGCTGAAGATGCAGGCCTCGGCTTCGTGGCGGATCCGTTCGTCATCGGAGCAGCGGCGAAGAAGGGCACGCTACACGTCGGCGAGAAGCTTGGCGAGCTGAGCCACACGCCGCCGAGCATCTCTGCGTACAAGCACCCGTTCGAGGGCAGCCGCGTCGACGGCGAGGTCGATGAAGACGACGACCGCAAGAAGTGGGAGGGCCACGAGCCGGCGTTCACCCAGCGGCCGCAGTGGGGCATGACCATCGACATGGCGGCGTGCAACGGCTGCAACGCGTGCTTGGTGGCTTGCCAATCCGAGAACAACATTCCGGTGGTCGGCAAGGCGGAAGTGGCCAAGGGCCGCGAGATGCACTGGATTCGCGTCGACCGCTACTTCGTTGGCGATGATCTCAACGCACCCGAGCAGGTGATGAACCAGGCCATCGCGTGCGTGCATTGCGAATTTGCGCCGTGTGAAGTGGTGTGCCCGGTGAACGCGACGGTGCACGACGAAGAAGGCCTGAACGTGATGGCCTACAACCGCTGCATCGGCACGCGTTACTGCATGAACAACTGCCCGTACAAGGTGCGGCGGTTCAACTTCTTCGACTACGCACAGAGCAAGTTCAACGGCGGGCTCGACGAGAACTACGTGGGCGAGACCGTCGCTGCACGAGGAACGGCAGCCATCACCGCCGATCCCGAAGCACCGGCCCAGAAGCGCAGCCGCATCAACCAGAACTTCATCCCACCGAGGCTGCGCGCCAAGCTCGACGAGGTCAGCAAGTTCCACATGAACCCGGATGTCACGGTTCGCGGCCGCGGCGTGATGGAGAAGTGCACGTACTGCATCCAGCGGATCAACCAGGCTCGCTACGAGAGCAAGATCCAGGGGCTCGACCACATCCCGGACGGCTTCTTCCAGGTCGCGTGTCAGTCGGCGTGCCCGTCGGAGGCCATCCGCTTCGGCGACATCCTTGATGAAAGGTCAAAGGTGTCCGAGGCTCGGCACAACCAGCGCGGGTACTTGCTGCTGCAGTACCTCAACACGAGGCCTCGCACGTCGCACCTGATTCACCTGACGAATCCGAACCCGGAGATTCGCGAGCCTGTGACGCCGGAGGCATTGCTCAAGGGCCACGGCAAGGACTACGGCGGCGGCGAGTACGGTGACAAGCAAGAAAAAGACCAAGATCAGGCAAGCGGCAGCGATCACGCCTTCTTCCGTGATCCGAGTAATGGCGAGCCGGGATACGCGGTCAGCCTCAATGTGCTGGGCCAGAGCTCGGCGAACTCCTCGTCGCTGGTTCAGACCGTCGGCATGAGCCGCACCGGAGGCCTTGTATGACCGCCATTCCGCCAGATCGCTCGACAGCGGAACGGCTCGCCGGCCTCGCAGCCACACCCGCGCCGCCGGCGCACCCGGTGCTCGGCGATGGCTCGCTGACCGAAGACCCCGCGGTCCGTCCGCCGCTCGTGCTGAACGGCCATTCGATCGGCGACATCACGGACATTGTGTGCGGCTACCACGAGAACAAGCCCGGGCCGTGGTGGCTGCCAGCGTTGCTCACGGCTGCGGGTCTCGCCGGGCTTTGCCAAGTGCTGATCGTCTACCTGATCATCACCGGCGTCGGCACGTGGGGCCTGAACAACCAGGTCGGCTGGGCGTGGGACATCACAAACTTCGTGTTCTGGATCGGTATCGGCCACGCCGGCACGCTGATCTCAGCCATCTTGTGCTTGCTGAAGCAGAAGTGGCGCACAGCGGTGAACCGCTCGGCCGAGGCGATGACGATCTTCGCCGTGATTTGTGCGGGCATCTTCCCGGGCATCCACGTCGGCCGCGTCTGGTTTGCGTGGTGGTTGTTCCCGCTGCCCAATTACAACTGGATCTGGCCGAACTTCCGCAGCCCGCTGCTGTGGGACGTCTTTGCCGTATCGACCTACGCGACGGTTTCGACGCTGTTCTGGTACATGGGCATGATCCCCGACTTCGCGACGCTGCGTGACCGCGCGGACCGTCGTTTGCGGTTGGGCATCAGCCAGAAGATGTATCTGGAGTCGCCGCAGTTCCCGGGGCTGCCGAAGCTGCCGACGTTTGGCGTGACGCTGCCGATCAAGGGCGACACGCTGCGGGCGTACATCTACGGCTTCCTCAGTCTCGGCTGGCGCGCTTCGGCGAGGCACTGGTCGCGGTACGAGAACGCGTATCTGATTCTGGCTGGTATCTCGACGCCGCTGGTGCTCAGCGTGCACTCGATCGTGTCGTTCGACTTTGCAACGTCGGTTGTGCCTGGTTGGCACACGACGATCTTCCCGCCGTACTTCGTGGCCGGTGCTGTGTTCGGCGGCTTCGCGATGGTGCTCCTGTTGCTGATTCCAGCACGCGAGCTGTTCGCGAACATGAAGGACCTCATCACGCTGCGCCACCTCGAGAACATGGCCAAGATTTTGCTGGCCACGGGCATGATGGTTGGCTTCGCCTACGCGATGGAGTTCTTCATCGCCTGGTACGGCGGCAACCAGTTCGAGTTTGACGTCTTCGCGTACAACCGCGTGATACCCGACTTCATCTCCGATCGCGGCGCACCGTATTGGTGGGCGTATTGGGCGATGATCTTCTGCAACGTCGTGAGTCCGCAGGTGTTCTGGTTCAGAGCGATGCGGACGAATCCCATCACGATCTGGGGCGTGGCTCTGCTCGTCACGATCGGCATGTGGTTCGAGCGGTTCGTGATCATCGTCACGAGCCTGCACCGCGGCTGGCTGCCTGGCGAGTGGCAGATGTTCTTCCCGACGTGGGTCGACATCGGCATCTTCGCCGGTTCGTTCGGCATCTTCTTCACGCTGTTCCTGTTGTTCCTCCGGTTCCTGCCGGTGTTCCCGATGGCCGAGTTGAAGGCCGTTATGCCAGAGGGCGATCCGCATGATCCGAAGGGCGGTGCGAAGCATCACCATGATGATCACGGCGACCACGCCGAGAACAGTGAGCACGCCAGCGGGGGAGGTCACTCATGAGCATCGCTGACTACTTCCCGCTGATCCGCCCGACGTACAGCCGGTACGTCACCTCAGAGGGTCAGCCGATCTATGCCGTGCTGGCTGAGTTCGACACGCCGGCGGATGTGTATCACGCAGCCGAGATGGTGCGCGACGCCGGCTACAAGAAGTGGGACGTGCACTCGCCGTTCCCGATCCATGGCATGGAAGAGGCGATGGGCGTGAAGCGCACGCTGCTGCCGTGGCTCGTCGGTGGTGCCGCGTTGTCCGGCTTTACTGCGGCCGTCGCGATGCAGTATTTCATGAACGCCATCGACTACCAGTTCGTGGTGCAGGGCAAGGACGACTGGGCGTGGGAGGCTTACTTGCCGGTCACGTTCGAGCTGGCGGTGCTGTTCAGTGCCTTCGCGGCACTTCTCGGCATGCTCAGTCTCAACGGGCTGCCTCGCTTCCACCATCCGATCTTCAACTCCGAGCGTTTCCTGTCGTCGACCGATGACAAGTATTTCATCGCGATCGAATCAAAGGATCCGCGGTTTGATCCGCAGGCGACGCCGGCTGTGCTGCGTGACGCCGGTGCATCGCATATCGAATTGGTGGAGGACGACTAATGAAGTTCTCCGCACTCTGCGTCACGCTCGTGCTCGCCATCATGGCTTTCGGTCTTGCCGGCTGCCGCGGTGATCGCAGCGACAAGCCGCCGCGTCAGTTCTTCCCGGACATGGACGATCAGCCGCGGTTCAACCCGCAGTCGGAGACAAGCTTCTACGAGGACGGCCGAACGATGCGGCGCCCGGTCGCCGGCACGGTTGCCTTTGGCTACACGCCCGTCATCTCCGATGCCGATTGGAACGACGAGTACAACCGCGAGCGTCAGCAGATGCTCGACAACGACAGTCGCATGTCGCTCGGTCAGACCGAGGAAGGCGAGTACCTCACGACAATTCCGGTCACGGTCGATCCGGCGTTGCTCGAACGCGGCGAGTCACGCTTCAACATCTTCTGTGCGGTGTGCCACGGCTACGAGGGCGAGGGCGCGCTGCAGCGGAACACCGCGACCGGCGATCCCGGCAGCGGCGGCATGGTCGGACGGCGCTGGAGCTATCCGGTGCCGAGCTTGCTGCAGGATCAGTACCGCGCTGATGGCGACAAGGGTCAAGACGGTTACCTCTACACCGTGATCCGCAACGGCGTGTGGCGACCCGACGGCTCGAACGCCATGCCGGGTTACGCGCACGCTCTCGATGAGCGCGACGCATGGGCGGTGGTCGCTCACATGCGTGTGCTGCAGGCTGCAGCAGCGACCGACATCAACGAGATCGAAGACGAGGCCGCTCAGCAGGACTTGCTGCGTCGCCGCGTCAGACCGGCGCCGGTGCCGGAAGCAGCTGCCGATGGTGCGGCCGAGCAGGAGCGGGCATCATGAGCAGCATCTATGTCCCATCGATGCCCGATGCTGACTACGAGCGCCAGCTCGATCGCATCGCCCGCGATCCGCGGATGGCGCCGGACAACATTCAGCTTGCGCCGACGACGGGCCTGTGGTTGCGCAAGCTGCTGCTCGGGCTCGGCGTGGCCGGCCTGAGCCTCACGATCATCGGTGCGTTTGTGCTCGGCGAACGCGGACCAACACACGCGCTTGCGAGCTATCACGCAGCCGTGATGGCGACGATGGCGATGTGTGTCGGTGCGCTCTTCGTCGTGATGATTCTCAACATGCTGAGCGCCGGCTGGACAGCGGGCATTCGTCGGCAGTTCGAGAATGTGATGAGCCTGATCTGGCTGCCGATGATCGGCGTCGCGATCACGCTGATGCTCGACACCGTGATGGGCGGTCGGCTGTTCGACTGGATGGCGTCCGACACGTATCTCGCGGAACTGAAGTATCCGTTCCTCAACGTGCCGTTCTTCTGGTTCCGCGTCGTCATCTACGCAGCGATTCTGCTCTACCTCGCGAAGCGTTTCCACGATCTCAGCCACGAGCAGGACCGCACCGGCAACCGCTGGCTGACGAACAAGGCCCGCAAGACGGCCGCGTGGGGACTGCCGGTCGGCGCGCTGACGATCGCGTTCGCCGGCTTCGACTGGCTGATGAGTGTCGACTACCACTTCTTTAGCACGATGTGGGGCGTGTACTTCTTCGCGGGAGCGGTCGGCAGCGCGATCGGCCTCGTCACGCTCATCCTCGCCATCGTTCGCGGCATGGGGCGGCTCACCGGCGTCGTCACAGCGGAGCACGACGAAGACATGGGCAAGCTGCTGTTCAGCTTCACCGTGTTCTGGGCATACATCGCGTTTAGCCAGTACTTCCTGATCTGGTACAGCAACATCCCCGAAGAGACCGCGTTCATGAACCTCCGCAAGAGCTGGGGTTGGGAGTGGACGTTCTATCTGCTGGTGTACGGCCACTTCGTGGTGCCGTTCCTGTTCCTGCTGCTGCGTCCGGTCAAGCGATCGGTGCCGTTGATGGCCCTCGGTGCCGCGTTCCTGCTCGTGATGCACGTCTTCGACATGATCTGGATCATTCGGCCCGAGGTGTACGCCTACGACGCGCAGTCCGAATTCACAAAGGCGATCGCAGCCGGCGATCCGGAATCTATCGCACTCGGC
>JBCCQU010000053.1:0-9602 GCA_039208875.1 Planctomycetota bacterium | reverse complement strand
TACGGCAACCTCGTGCCGCGTGACATCGCGACGCGCGAGATCTTCGATATCTGCGTCAACCACGGCATGGGTGTCGGCGGCGGCAACATGGTCTACCTCGACCTGACGCACAAAGAGCCGGAGTACCTCACCCGCAAGCTCGGCGGCATCATGGAGATCTACGAGAAGTTCGTGGGCGACGATCCACGCGAGCTCCCAATGAAGATCTTCCCCGCGGTGCACTACACCATGGGCGGCATGTGGACGACGTTCACGCCGGGTGAGTACAAGCCGGACGAGCAGTGGGGCATGCACAACCCGGGCGACACGCCGCCGATCGGAGCCGAGCCGGGCATGGGTATGAAGCTGGGCGCACCGAACAACGCGATGACCAACATCAAGGGGCTGTATGCCTTTGGCGAGGTCAATTTCGCATACCACGGTGCGACGCGTCTCGGCGCGAACGCGCTGCTGAGCTGCATCTTCGACGGTTTGTTCTGTGGCCTCGGCGTTGCCAATTACGTGCGCGATCACGAGCCCGCGACCGAGCCGGCCGCCGGTCTCGATCAGGCGATGTTCGACAACGCCAAGCAAGCTGAGGAAAACAAGGTCGCCAAGCTGCTGGGCACCACAGGCAGTGACATGACCGATGACAACAACCCGTACGTCATCGGCAAGGAACTCGGCGACGAGATGACCGCAGCGTGCACCGTCGTGAAGACCGGTCCGCGGCTTGAGCAGTGCAAGGGCAAGCTGGCCGAGCTGCGTGAGCGGTTCTCACGCGTGCACCTTGGCGACACCGCGACGTGGACAAACCAGACGCTCAGCTACACGCGGGCGCTCGGCGACATGCTTGTGTTGGCCGAGGTCGTGGCGTTGGGTTCGCTCGAGCGGCAGGAGTCGCGGGGCAGCCACTACCGCCTCGACTTCCCCGATCGAAACGACGAGCAATTCCTCAAGGCAACGGTCGTCGAGTACATCGCCGGCAACGGCTGGGCCGACGCTGCGGGCGACGGTCACAAGCTGACCTTCCGCGATGTCGATACCTCGCTCGTGAAG
This sequence comes from Planctomycetota bacterium, assembly GCA_039208875.1. Taxonomy (GTDB): domain Bacteria; phylum Planctomycetota; class Phycisphaerae; order Phycisphaerales; family UBA1924; genus JBCCQU01. The sequence continues at coordinate 8,564 of JBCCQU010000053.1, read as the reverse complement.
CCGCGTGCCCGCACGTACGGCAAGGTCGAAGCGACCGACGACAAGAAAGCCGAGTCGAAGAGCGAGACCGCTGCACCCGAGAAGGTGGCTGCGAGCTGAATCCGAGTGCATCATCGACGCGCTGCAGTAGCGCGTCTTTCTGGGGTCGATCATGGTTGCGAACACCAACGCCAAAGCACCGACGTCTCAGCCAAAGGCTGCACCGAAGGCACGCAACATCCGCGTGAAGATCCTGCGGTGCGATGGCCCCGGCAAGCCGAGCCGATGGGAGACTTTCCGGGTTCACGTCGAACCCGGCGCCAATGTCATCAGCGTGCTGCAGTCTGTCGCTGCGAGCCCCACGACGATCGAGGGCACGCCGACCACGCCGGTGGTTTGGGACTCCGGCTGCCTCGAAGAGGTGTGCGGCGCATGCACCATGGTCATCAACGGCAAGGTGCGTCAGTCGTGCTCCTGCCTTATCGATAGCTACGCGCCAAACGACGACGACCTGCTCACGCTCGAGCCGATGAGCAAGTTCCCGGTTGTGCGCGACCTGTGGGTCGATCGCGAGCGGCTGTTCCACAACCTCAAGCGCGTGAAGGCGTGGGTTCCGATCGACGGCACCTATGACCTCGGCGCCGGCCCGATGGAGCAGCCCAACAAGCAAGAGACGCGGTACAAGCTGTCGACGTGCATGTCGTGCGGCTGCTGCCTCGAAGCCTGCCCGCAGTTCACGCTTGAAGATGACAAGAACAAGTGGGACGAGGGTTTCATCGGCGCGCACGCGATCAGCCAGGCGCGGCTCTTCAACGAGCACGAGACCGGCAAGCAGCTCAAGGGCGATCGCCTCGATGCGCTCATGGGGGCTGGCGGCATCTCCGAGTGCGGCAACGCGCAGAACTGCGTGAAGGTGTGCCCCAAGGAGATCCCGCTGACCGAGTCGATCGCAGCCATGGGCCGATCGGTCACGATCCACTCGATCGCGAAGTGGTTCAGCGGCAAGTAAGCGGCCGGCTCAGGCTTCGGTCAGTTTTTTCTCAGGCTTCGGTATCGATATGCCGCTGTTGCTTCGGCGCGGGTTGGCCATATGCCGGATGCTCGCGGTGGTCTTCCGCAGCATCTTCCTGCGTGTTGTCCTTGAGCTGACGGATCGCCTCGGTCGCGATGTCCGAGACATCTACCGGATCGCGCACAGCTGCCTGTTTCTTCTCGTCTTCCCGCGTCCGCTTGGCGCGAGCCGATAGCCGATCGTTCTGCACGCGACCGGCCAGGGCGTCCGCAGCGGGTGTTCCGAAGAAACTCATAATGGGGCTATCGACGGCGGCCGAGTTCAGCCTTGAATCGGCACAAGATCGCGGCGGTTCTCGGACGCGGCGAGGCGGTATCAGCGTGGCGAGCCGCACTCCGGGCAGTGATCGGCCTCCACGCCGGTGAGGTCGTAGCCGCAACTCGGGCATTCATGCATGTTGTGACGCGGACGGCTTCGGCCGCTGAATGACACGAGCGCCCCGGCGAGGCAGGCCATCCCCAGCACAGGCATAACAAACGCAAGCAATCGCCAATTGCCCGGCAGCATCAAGACGATCGCAAACGGGCCGATGCAACTGAATACGGGCGTTAGCAGCACGAGGCCGGCTGCGGTGGCGACCTCCGGAAAGAAATTGCCGCCTTCGAGCAGACGCGAGCGGCGCATCACGCGCCGGTGATGGTGTCGACGCCGTTCATGTACGGCACGAGCACGTCGGGCAGCTTGATCGAGCCGTCCGCTTGCTGGTGCATCTCAAGAATCGGAATCAGCAGCCGCGGGCTCGCAGCGACGGTGTTGTTGAGCGAGTGGCAGAAGGTCGTAGCGCCCTTGCCGCTCGCGCCGCCTTCGCGGTAGCGCGTGTTGAGCCGGCGGCATTGGTAGTCGTACAACCGGCTGGCCGAGTGCGTCTCGCCGAACGCGCCCGTCGGCCTGTTGTTCGCATCGGTGTCGCCGCGCCCCGGCATCCAGCACTCGATGTCGATCATGTCGGCGTTCTTCGCGCCGAGGTCAGCCGTGCAACACTGCAGCAAGCGATACGGCAGATGCAGGCTCTGCAGCAACGCCTCGACGATGCCCATCATCTCCTGATGCCACTTGCGGCTCTCGGCCTCATCCGCTCGGCAGATGATGACCTGCTCCACCTTGTCGAACTGATGAATGCGGTACAGGCCCGCGGTGTCTTTGCCAGCTGCGCCGGCTTCGCGCCGGAAGCACGTGCTCAGTGTGCAGAGCTTGAGCGGCAGGTCGGCCTCGTCGATGATCTCGTCGGCCCACATGCCCATCAGCGAAACTTCGCCGGTGCCGGTCAGGAACATGTCGTGCCCGCCGCCGCGATTGCTCTCTTCGATGTGGTACGCCTGGTCGCGTCCGCCGGGGAAGAAGCCGGTGCCGACCATCGCTTGTTCTCGCACGAGCACCGGCACGCTGGTCATCTCGAAGCCGCGCTCGGCGATGAAGTCGAGCGCGTAGCGCAGCACCGCGAAGTGCAATCGCGCGCCGAGTCCGGTGAGCACGTAGCTGCGGGTGCCGGCGATCTTCACACCGCGTTCGAAGTCCACGAGTCCGAGCGACTCGATGAGCTCGATGTGCGTCTTGGGCTCGAAGCCCTTGCTCGCTGCGAACGGCTTGGCGAGATCGAAGCCATCGGGCGACCACGTGCGCACCTCGACGTTGTCAGCCTCGCTCGTGCCGCGCGGCACATCAGGGTCGGGCGGCAGCGGCACCGCGAGCAACAAGCTCTGCAGTTCCGGGTCGATGCCGGCTGCCCGTTGCTCGAGCTGCTGGATTTGTTCTTTCAGCGCCGCGGGCTTGGCTTTGATCGCGTCGATCTCGGCCTCGAGCTTCGCCCGCTCGTCACCCTCAGCTTTCTTGAGTTGCCCCGACAGCTTGCCGAGTTGCGGGCCGCTTTCTTTGGCGAGCTTCTTCTGCTCGGCGCGCAGCGACTCGGCCTTGGCCATCACCTCGCGGCGTGACGCGTCCAGCTCGATCAGGCGGTCGAGGTCGACGGGCATGTTCTTGAGTTGGCACCCCTCGCGGAAGCGGGCGGGGTCTTCTCGTAGAGCCTTGAGATCGATCATGCGGCGAGTCTAGGGGCCGGCGGTACAGCCTTGCAGCGGGCCTTGGGTTGTCTGCAGATTCGCGTGTACCATGCCGGCGGCAGCACGGGAGGTCCGGTGGCAACGGTGACGAAGAACCTGCGTTTGCGTTCGAGCGATGGTCGGTCGCGGCCGGTGCCGCTGGCCGGCGATGTCGTGAGCATCGGCCGGCATCCGTCCAACACCATGCCCATCGCCGACGAGCGAGCCAGCCGCCAACACTGCGCGATCGAGCCCGACGGCGTGGGTGGCTGGGTGCTGCGCGACCTCGGCAGCCGCAACGGCACACGGCTCAACGGCCAACGCGTTTCCGAGGCTGTCCTCAGCGTCGGCGACGTCATCGCCATCGGCAAGCTCGAGCTCTTTGTCGAGCCCGGCGTCGTCGCGCGAAGCTCCGGGCCGATCGACTCGGCAGCACCCACAGCCGAGCACGAGCGAGCACAGACGCGGATGCGCCGCGTGCAGCCCGCGACCAGCGCCGGCGACGACATCACCGACCTCGGCGATGATCTGCACCGCGTGCTGCAGGGTCTGCCGCCGCGAGATCAAGCCCCGCCCGATGTGCAGATCGTGCAGGCCGACGGCAAGACATCGGGCGCTCTCGATGCTGTGGGCGCGGGCCCCGAGGCGACGAAGCTGTTGCTGCAGATCGCGAGCAAGAGCCGCGCGACGGATATCCACATGGAGCCCAAGCCCGAGATGGCGCAGATACGCATGCGCGTCGATGGCCAGATGGTGTGGGTGGCCGATGTGCAGCGTGCGGTCGGCGATCGCGTCGCGGGGCTCATCAAGACCGCCTGTCAGATGAAGGCCGCCGGCAGCGATGCGGTGCTCGACGGGCACTTCTCGGCGCGCTTCGCCGGGCACGATTCGCGACGCGTCGAGTACCGCGTGAGCTTCACGCCATCGATGCACGGCCAGAAGCTCGTGGTCCGCGTGCTCGATCAATCCGGCGTGCCGACCAGCCTCAGTGAGATGGGCCTCACAACGTGGATGGAGGACAAGGTCCGGCAGGTGTGCGAACGCGACGCCGGCCTGCTGCTCACCGTCGGCCCAACCGGGTCCGGCAAGACGACCACGCTGTACAACGCGCTCCGAGCTGTCGATCGCGAGCGGCGGAACGTCGTCACGATCGAAGACCCAGTCGAGTATCAGCTCGAGGGTGTCACGCAGATACCGGTCAACGAGCAGCGCGGCAACAACTTCGACGGACTGCTGCGGTCCGTGCTTCGGCAAGACCCCGATGTCATCCTCGTCGGCGAGATTCGTGATGAGCCCACCGCGCGCACCGCCATGCAGGCCGCCATGACCGGCCACGTCGTGTTCTCCACGCTGCACGCCAAAGACTCGATGTCCAGCGTGTTCCGGCTGCTCGATCTCGGCGTCGAGCCGTACCTGGTCGCCAACGCCCTGCAGCTCGTGCTGGCCCAGCGCCTCGTGCGTGTGCTGTGCGAGCGCTGCAGCCGTGAGGAACCGGTCAAGCCGGGCCAGGCCACGCGCATCGGCAAATATCTGCAGGGCAAGAGCTCGGTGTTCGCGCCGGTCGGCTGCACCGCCTGCCTCAAGACCGGCTACCGCGGTCGGCACGCGATCTTCGAACTTCTCGAAGTCACCGATGAATTGCGGGATGTCATCCTGTCGAACCCGACCATGGGCGACATGCGGAAGATCATTCAGCAAGGACATTTCGACACGCTCGCGCAGAGCGGCTGGAAGCTCGCAGCCGGCGGCGTCACGAGCCTCGATGAAGTCGAGCGCGTCGCGACGTCAGGCTAAGCCGAACCTCGCAAGCGGCACCGTACCCTCCGCATGCACCGCCTCCACGCGCGATTCGCTCACGCCCTCGCCGCGCAGCTCGCGCACAAGCTCAGCCATGTCCGGTCGCAGCGGCGCGGTAAACACCATCGACTCACCCGTGATCGGATGCTCGAAGGCCAGCAACGCCGCGTGCAGCGCCTGGCGATCGATCACCACGCGGTCTGTGCGCTTGCCGGCTTCGGTATCGCGAACAACGAACGTCCGCCCCTTATACATGTCGTCGCCGACGATCGAGAAACCAAGGTGCGACAGATGCACGCGGATCTGGTGCGTTCGGCCCGTCTTCAGCTCGAGCTCGACCAGCGTGAACCGCTGCGGCCCGATCGGTGTGTCGGGAATCGTGTACCGCTCGCGCACGCGATAGATCGTCGTGGCCGGCTTGCCGAGATCATCGTGCCGCACCACCTGTTTCTCGCGGTAGCCCTTGTCGCGGCTCGGGTGCGGGCCGAGCGGCAGCTCGATCACATCAACGTCTGGCTCGATGTGGCCGTGCGTCACAGCCAGATACCGCTTGTCGACAGTCCGCTGTTCGAACTGTCGGCCCAGCTTCCAGTGCGCCTCATCATCCTTGGCAAACACGATGCAGCCCGACGTTTGCCGGTCGAGCCTGTGCACCACGCCCGGCCTCGCGTGCTCTTCGCCGACGCCCGACAGCCCGCCGCCGGAGACACTCGCGAAGTGATGCGCCAACGCGTTGATCATGGTGCCGCGCAGCTCGGACCGGGCCGGGTGCACGATGATGTCCGGCGACTTGTTGATGACGACAAGGTGCTCGTCCTCGTGCATCACTTCGAGTGGGATGTCGTCGGGCTGAATCGTCTTGTCCGGCGGCGGCGGCACCACCACCTCGACACAATCGCCCTTGAACAGCTTTGTCCGCGGCTTGGCCGGCTTGCCGTTCACCGTCGCGCCGCCCTGCTCGATCAGCCGCTGCAACTGCGTGCGGCTCATGAACGTGATGCGGCCGGTCAGGTACTTATCGAGCCGCGTGCCAAGATCGCGCTGCAGCGTGAATACCACGCGCGGCAACTCCGGCTCGTTGCTGTCGTCGCCGGTCTGCGCAGCCAGCTTGCGCGCACGCTCGATGGCCGAGGCAATCGCGTGCGGATCGACCTTGCCGCCCTTGAGGATGAACGACGAACCGAGGCTGGCATCAACGGTGTCGTCGGGCGAGTCGGCAGCGTCATGCATCTACGACGTCTCCCGATTCGTGAGGCAAACGTGAGGTTGGCACCAACGCTGCAACCACTGTCTTTACGAGCTGGAAGCGCGAGCGACCGGTCGCAATGCCATAGTGCCTCAATCAGCCTTCGTCGTCGTCCTCAGGCTCTTGCGCCGGCACCGGCCCGATGTTGTCGAAGTCCAGCCGGAGCGGATCGTCCGACGCGCCGCTCTCGTCCACCGGCGTAAACGGCACATCCGTGAAGCCGTCGAGCGACGTCGAAAGCTCGGTCGGCGATTCTGTCTCCGGCTCCGGCGGCGGCTCGGGCAGGTCGCCCGCGTCGTAGATCACCGCTTGCGCCATGCGCTCATCGAGCGTGTTGATCCGCCACGTCGCGAGCCGAACCTGATTCACGTAGTCAGCATCGCTCGCGATCTCGCTCACCTGCCGTAGCCAACGCTCCGACGTTTCGCGATCGCCGCGCGCTTCAGCCACCGCTGCCAAGCCGTGCCCGGCGCTGAACGCGTGCACCACCTGCGCGTTCGACTTATCAGCGCTGTCCCACACCTGCTGATACAGCGCATTTGCTCGGCCGAGATACTGATCGACATCTTCTTCGGTCAGGATGTCTTCGTCGTTCTCAGGCGTGCCGTCGGCATTGAGCGGCGAGCCCGGGAACATTCCCGTGCGCACAGAGCCGAGGTACACATCCGCCGCTGCCAGCCGCGCAGCCGACGCCACGCCGATGAGGTCGCTGTACGAATCAGCGATGTCGGTCAGCGAGTCGGGGCTCGGCGGGTTGGCCTGCAGCGCGCCATCGAGCTGCGCGAACGCGCCGGCCAGCCGTTCGTCGGCGAGCTGGGTGCGATAGCCCAAGGCCCAGTAGATGAGGAAGCCGGCAGCCGCGAGCAGCATCGCACGCGGGCCCCACTTGCCGATGAAGTCGATGAACTCGGTGTTCAGCTTCGAATCGTCGAGGCCGGCGTCCACCTTGATGTCGCGTAACCGATCGTCAGCCACAGCAGTCTCCTCGCCGGTCACCGAGAAGCCTCGATGGTCGGCCGGGTTCGGGTCTCGATGCTAGGTCCAGAACCGCCACGGCTCGCAGCTTTCGTCAGTCGCCGCGGTCAGGGCTTCGTCCGGTATCAGCCGACGCCGAATCAACGCCGCGAGCTGCCCGAGCCCGTCGCCAGCCTTCGCCGACACCGCAGCGTCGGCCCACGCCGGCACGGCATCCGCCAAATCGGCCTTGCTCGCCACCCGCACGTCAGGCGTTCGCCCCGCGACCGAAACCGGCAGCTCGCCGCGCCCCGCCTCCTCCAAGCCGACGACCAAATCCGCCCGAGCGATCACCTCGGCTGCGATCTCCGCCGCCTCCGCCTCGACCGCTCCGGCGTCGGGCCGCACGCCCGGTGTGTCGATCCACTGCACCGCCAGCCCGTCCAGCACGAGCGTCACGCCGAGATGGTCACGCGTCGTGCCCGGCTCGTCGGCCACCGTTGCAATCGTCTGCCCGGCGAGCGCGTTCAGCAGCGTGCTCTTGCCCACGTTGGCCCGCCCGACCGCCGCCACAGTGGGGGCGATCAGCAAATGCTGCAGTTGATGGTCGACTTCGCTGCCCCGGTCTCCAGATCGGGGCGCAAGCCGCATGCTTCCCTGCACCGATCTGGAGATCGGTGCCACCACATCTCGATCACGCCAAAGCTCAGCATGCTGCAGCAGCACCTCCACCGCGCGCGGGCTCTGCGTCCGCGTCATCGCCAGCAAGGCCCTCGCTTCGTACACATCGACCGCTTCGGGAAACGCAGCGATCGCATCAACGCCCGCCGCGCGCACAAGGCCGGCGTCTTCAAGCCCGGCGGTCACCGCGTCTCGCACCGCGCGTCCCGCGTGCGGCATCAGCAGCAGCGTCGTCGCATTGGGCCGAGCAACAAGCCCGCGATCGGCAACCGAGCCGCCCGGCCCCGGCAGGTCGCGAAGCAGCACCGAGCCGGTCGCGACCGATCCGAATCCCAGCGCTACCGCAGCACGATCTAAGTCGCGGTGATCTTCTCCGCTAACGCGAAAGATCGCGATCGCGCCGCCCGGGCTGGCTGAGGTTTCGAGCGACCACGACGCCATCAAGCCTCGGCTTCGGCTGCTGCCTGCACGCATGCCTGAATGCCGATCAGTTGCAAATCGGGCACGATGTGCTCCACCACGCCGTCGCTTTCGCCCTGCTGGAGGAACAGCGCCGGCGCGTCGCCGCCCGTGGCCACCACCTGCGGATACCCGCCGTAGAACTCGGCGTATTCCTCGAGCAATTGCCGCACGAGCCCGCGGGCCGACGCCTGCACGCCGAGCTGCATCGCGTGCGCGGTGTCCTTACCCAGCGGCCCGCGATCACTGACCGGCTGATCAAACTCCAGCGCCGGCAGTTGCGCGGTGTGCTCGTGCAACGCTGCGAGCATCAGCTTGAGCCCCGGCGCGATCGCCCCGC
>JBCCQU010000052.1:0-9643 GCA_039208875.1 Planctomycetota bacterium | reverse complement strand
GTGTTCTTCATGGATGTCCGCTCCAGCGAGATGGTGAAGTACGCCGCGAATAACTTCCTCGCGACCAAGATCAGCTTCATCAACGAGATGGCCAACCTGTGCGAGCACTACGGGGCCGACATCAACGAGGTGCGACGCGGCATGTGCTCCGACAAGCGCATCGGTTCGCAGTTCCTCTATCCGGGCCTCGGCTACGGCGGCTCGTGCTTCCCGAAAGACACCCTCGCGTGCATGGCCATGGGCGATGAAGTCGGGCTGGAGATGCAGCTCTCGACCGCTGTTCACGAAGTGAATCAGCGGCAACGCGAGCGGTTCTTCGAGAAGATCGCGACCCACTTCGCAGCCGACGGACTGCGCGGCCGAAAGCTGGCGTTCTGGGGGCTTGCCTTCAAGCCGCGAACCGACGACATCCGCGAAGCCCCAGCGTTGACGCTCATCCAGCGATGCCTCGACGCGGGCGCATCGTGCGTCGGATTCGACCCAGTCGCAGCGAGCAACGCTGCAGCGGAGATCGGCAGCGATCTCGCGATCGCCAATGATCTGTACGACTGCGTCGTCGGCGCCGACGCGTTGGTCGTGAGCACCGACTGGGACGAGTTCAAGAGCCCGGACTTCGCGAGGCTCGCATCGAGCATGAAGGGCCGGGCGATCTTCGACGGCCGAAACCTCTACCGCCCCGAAACACTCGCCGCGAACGGCTTCATCTACCACTCGGTCGGGCGGGTGCCGATCGAGCCGGACGCTGTCAGCGTCTGATGTCGCAGCCCGAGCGACCTATGCTGGGCGATGCCCGACCGCTTGTTCAGGCTGTACCAGCGTCGCCGGGTGATCAACCTGAACACGAATATCGTTGCCGCCGGGCTGCTGTCGACGCTGCTGGTGATGGCGATCGTCTGGCTGATGAAGCGGGCCGGACTGATCCTGCCGACCTGGGGCTTCACGACGACGTCGATCGTGCTCGACATCGTGCTTGATGTCGCGATCTTCACAGGGCTGCACTGGGTGGCCAATCACTGGCGACCGCTGCGGGGCAAGCACGCCCGTGAGCGAGCCGAACTGGCAGCCGCCCCACCGCCCTTCGTTCAAGACACAGCCCAGCTTCAGGTCGAGCGGGCGGTTATCAGTCCGCTGTACTACCTCTTGGCTGGCGGGATGACCGAGATCCTGCAGCGGCTGAGTTGGTCGCCGGTGTGGGCGATAGCTCTGGCATATCCGGCCGCCCTACTCGTGACGCGTGTTGTTCACACGACTTGGGGCCTGCGGTCAGGGACGCACTGCGACCACCACAAGCGAGAGCAGGCTGAGTCGGACGAGGGAACTGAGCCTCGGCGAAGCCGCGACCGGCATCCGGAATCTGGCCCGATCGTCGAAGCTGTGGAATCTCGCGAGCACGTGTAGGTCGTTCCTGCGCTGCCGCCGTTGTTATCAGCCGTGCAAACCACGACATCGGCAACCTTGGCCGATTCATCACGTGCAGTTTGTGCGCTCAAATCCTGTAGCTCATGCGGCAATCGTCGCGATTCCGATCGCTTCAGCGGACGGTAACGACCATCCGCCGGCGGAGTCCGGCCTCGATCATCTTCGGCGTGGAGCTGCCACCCCCCACCCCCACGACTCGGAGCAAACCGTGGCCATCAGCACTCCCACTCCCGACCCCGAATTGATCGTCGAACGCTTTCTCGAAGTCCTCGTCAGCGGCGACCGCCCGGCTGCACGCCGCAGCGTGAACGCCCTGCAGACCAACGGCTTCACACCCAAGCAGATCATCACCGATGTCTTCTGGCCTGCCCATGAGCGCATCGGCAGCCTGTATCGCGCCGACCAACTCAGCCTGCTCAGCCATCGCCTCGCAACGCGACTGCTGCGCGCACTCGCCGACCAGACAGCTTCGCAGCTTGTGATTCCCCCGGCGTCGGACCGCAGCGTGTTCGCATGCTGCGGACCGGACGAGCACGACGAGCTCGGCGCACAGATCGCGGTCGACATCCTCGAGGCTGAGGGCTTCCCGGTCACGTTCGCTGCCGGCGGCGTGCCCACCGATGAAGTGCTCTCGCACGTGCACAGCACCAAGCCCGACATCCTCTTGCTGTTCTGCTCGGCACCGGCTGACCTCCCGGGCATCCGCGCGATCATCGACGACCTCCGTGAGATCAACGCGACGCCAAACACGCAGATCGCTGTCGGCGGCGGCGTGTTCAACCGAGCCGAGGGCCTGGCCGAGGAGATCGGCGCCGACATCTGGGCTGCCAACCCGCTCGAACTGATCGAGTCGCTGGTCGAGGAGCCCGAGCGCCGCATGTTCCCCGAGCAGCGGACCGTCGGCCGAACCCGCCGCAAGGCTGCCTGATCGAAATCTCCGAGCAACGTCCACGACTCCGTCGCAGCGGGTCTGATTCCGGGCGACTGCTCAGACACCCAGCCCCGGCGAGTGCCGGGGTTTTCTTGTGGAATCAATCGTCAACGGTGACGCTGTTGTAACGGGGCGAAGAAATTCGGAACCAGATCCGGGCCATTTCGTCGAAGATGTGCGGGAGGGAATGCCCCGAGCAACCCCGGCAGCACAGCCGGGTAGGCTCTCGGGAGAAAGGGCTGAGCACGTGGAACGAGCCGAAGAACGCGAGATGATGCGGAAGGCCGCAGCGGGCGACCGCGAAGCCGCAGCCAAGTGCATCCGCACCTTCCAGCCCTCGGTGTACACCTACATCCTGCGGATGTCGGGCCGGCCCGATGTGGCTGAGGACATCGTGCAGGAAGCCTTCGTCCGTGTGCTCACGAATCTGCACCGGTTCGACGACCGCTATCGCTTCTCGACCTGGCTGTTCACGATCGCCCGGCGGTTGTACGTCAACGCCTGCCAGAAGATGAAGCCGCGGTATGACACCAGCATCGTCGATGGCTGGGGTGCCAAGCCGATGCCGCCCGAGGCCAGCATCGATGACGGTGATGCCATGTCGCACGCCCGCTCATCGCTCAATCGCGTGCTGCAAGAACTGCCCGCGACACAGCGCGAAGTCATCGTGCTGTTCCACCAGCTCGACTGGCCGATCGCACTCATCGCTGAGCATCTCGGCATGCCCGAGGGCACCGTCAAAAGCCATTTGCACCGCGGCCGAAAGAAGCTTCGTGACCTGCTCGAGGCAAGCGAGAAAGACATCGCACAGGTGGAGGACGTCTGGGCGTGACCTCCGCGATTCCGGGACATCACAACGACGGCGAGCGTGACGAGCCGACCTCGCAGCGTGATCTGCACGCATTGATCGACTCGATCTTTGACGGTGACGCATCGGCTGACGATGCGAGCAAGCTGCATCGCCTCGCAGACGACGATCCGCGTGCGATCGATGAGTTTGCTCGCATGCGGCGGGTGGTGGATGCGTTCCGTGAGCCCGTCGAAACGCCCGACGCGACCGATGCTGTCTTGCGTCGAGTGCACGGCCAGCGGCAGTGGCTGCCGCAGCGGCTGCGGAAGACCGTCACGCTTTCGCGAGTTTGCGTCGCGGCGAGCCTTGTGTTGGCTGCCGGCGTCATCGCGTTCATCGACAGGCATGCACCGCAGGCCAAGCTGGTTCAGCAAGCCGAGCCGATTGCACGGCTGGCCGAGCCACTGAGCGAGACAACATCGCGCAGCACTGAGCAGCTCGCGTCGGCGATTCGTGAGGCCACGCGGATTGAAGCGACACGGGTAGAGTCGCTCGCAGATGCACAACCGGTGACCGCGGTTGATGTAGTCCGTGAGCTGCGTCTTTCAGCGGCTGAACCCGCAGCAGCAATGCGACTCCGCGCATCCCTCAAAACGCCAACGGCCGACATGCGCGGCTACGCCGGCAACTTCGCCCGTTCCGATTCGTCATCGCCGCAGCTTGCGGCTGCCCAGCTCGTCAATTGGGCATCTTCCACCGGCGATGCGCTCCTCGCAGCGTTTGACAGCGACTCGCTGCGATCGCTCTCGGATGATGTCAGGAACTGGCCACGAACGACTTCGCTCAGCGCTAAGCCGGGCGCCGATGCTGGCGAACTCGACGCGGTCGCCGGCCCGATGCAGTCCGCCCCGACGCTCGGCTCATGGATCCGCGGACTCGTTCCGCCCCCACCGGTCGATGAGCAAGCAAATGAGCCAACGGATCCCACGATCGTGCCGTCGCATCTGTTGGAGTCGAGCGGCACGCTGCCGTAACCGAGCAGACGCATCGCAAATCTTTCGACGCAGCGAGGCTGCATTCCGCGGCCGGTCACCGGTCTGTGCATACAACGTGGCGTGACATTGTTGCGAATGCTCCATCTTGCAATCGCCATCGCGGCCGGCTTGTGCTTGCGACCTGCCGTCGCGGTGCAGCCGAGTGCGAGCGATGTGCTTGCGTCGATGCCGAGCGGTGTCACAGCGGTCGTGATCGTCGATAAGCCGGCCGAGCTTCGACATAGCGGCGCAGCGAAGGCCGCCTCGGCATGGCTCCGCAAAGCCGGCCTGTTCGAGGATCTCGACGAACGCCTCGCGAGCCTCGCCGATGAGGTCGGACTGGAAACCGACGATGCATTCGCCAGCTTGTTCGGGCAGCGACTGATTTTGTTGGTCGATGGCATCGGCGATGAAGCCGAGTGGGCGGTCGTCACGGAACTGGACGCGCAGACCGCGAACACACTCGTCGCCGGACTGCGTGGCAGACCCCGCCGTGTTGTGGAGGGCCAGCAAGTGCTGGCGGTCGAGCGAGCGAGATTCAACATCGCGCGTGCCTCGAATGACAGAGTGATCCTCGCACCAGCGAGCGCGGACCAACTCCTCGCGTGGGGGCTCGCCTGGCTGACATCCGACGACGCACAAAGCCTGGCGTCTGATCGCGACCTCGACCGATCCGGTGCAAACGAGCTCGCGGCGCAAATCGAATTGCCCGGACTCGGAACGGTTCGTGCGAAAGCAACTTCAGCCGGCCATGAATGGCTGCTCGATCTGCGCATCCGGCTTGCTTCGGCAGAAGCAGCCGAAAGAAAGACATTGCCGCTCGCTGCGAACACGGAAGCCGTCGTGCATCAGCATCTCGCGGACTACCCATGTTTCACTGCATTCGTGCGCGGCCAATTCATCAGCGATCTTGCGCCACTCGTATTGCCGGTGCTCGCCGGCGACGATGGCCACCCTGCCGATGCCAACGTCATCGCGACAGCAACTTCATCGAAGCGCACCATGCGGATTTCAGCTTTTGCAAAGGATTTCTCTGCTGTTGACGCCGACGAGCACATCGTTGCGACACAGAAAGTCACCGACTTTGCAGGCGTGCTCCCAACGAGCCAGCGGCACGCGAATACCGCGAGTGGTCACAAGTTGCGATGGATTACAACGCACGGCCCCGTACGAACGTGGATGGTCGCAGAGCTCACGACGCACTCGTCTGACGACTCATCGGCGAAAACCCTCGCATCGGCGCTCGTTGAAAGCGAAGAGGCTGGCGACTTGCTCGGCTTCGGTTGGATTCGCCCGGCAGACATGCCATTGCAACTCGCCGACGCGGCAGCGCGATTCCGTTGGGCTGATGAACTCCGCTGGCGTGTGACGACGACCGAAGGCGAGTTGCATGCAGCCATCGCGGTGGTTCTCGCTGGCGACCAAAGCCCCGCAGCAGCGGATCAAGCCGACCGCTCCGAACGGTAACATCGACCGCATGGCCGGCCTGCTTCTTGGGATTCATCTCGCGACGGATGCCCTCCGCACCACGATTTGCACAAATCGCGGCGAGGTCATCGCGACTGCTGAAAGCAAGATTGCAGCAGTGTCGTCGCCGCACGGATGGCTTGAGCACGAACCGAGCTCGTGGTGGCGGGCTCTACGCGAAGCTGTGCCGGAGGCGATCGAACAAACGCAAGAGCCGGCCGATGCCATACGGGCGATCGGTCTTGCGGGCCACGCTGCGTCAATGGTGCTGCTCGGCCGAGAGGCTCTCGTCAGTGCGGGCGATCGTGTGCCGTCGCTGAGGCCGGCGATCGTGGGCGATGCCGACCCGACCCGAACAACGCCACCCCTTGTCAACGATGTCGCGCCGTCCGCTTTTTGGGCGACCACGGGCCGCGAATCCTCAGCCGCGTTGCAGAGACTGCTCTGGGTGCGCGAACACGAACCCGACGCGTGGACGAGGCTTGCCATGCTCGCCATGCCAAAGGACTACCTGCGGCTTCGCCTCACAAGCTCGATGGCAACAGACCACGGTGATGCGTGCAACACCGGCTTGTACAACGTCGTGGAGCGTCGCTGGGATTTGCAAATCGCGGCGGCATGCGGCATCGACGTCGCGTGCCTGCCCCGCCTCTGCGAACCGGCTGAGGTAGCGGGCGTTCTGACGCCCGGCGCTGCCGCGGCGCTGGGTCTGCCCGAGGGCATTCCGGTGGCAACCGGCACCGGCGAAGTGCAGGCCGACGCCATCGCAGCCGGTGTCGTCGAGGCGGATGCCGTCGCGGTGCGTCTGTCAGATGACGCAGCCGTCTTCGCTTACTCGGACGAATCAGCGCGCGCGAACGCGGTGCTGCACACCGGCGTTTCCATATCTTGCGGAGCAACCGGGCAGGCGCGATGGCTGGGACATGCGCACACCGCGTGCGGCTTGGCAGCGGTCAAAGCAGTGCAACGGCTTGCGGGCAGCAATGCGAAGCAACAGGATTTCGCGATGAGGGCTGCGGATCTCGCAAACGCCAGCGAAGGCCCAGAACTGTTCGTGCCACACGTCGACTCGTGTGGCAATGTGCAGCAAACACTCTTCGGGATGCACGGCGAGACAGACTGCAACAGGATCACCGCGGCTGCGGCCGAAGGCGTGGCGTGTCATGTTGCATCACTCTGCGATGCTGTTACCGCCGCAGACGGCTTAACCCCGGCTCGACCAAGGACTATCCGCGTCTTCGGTTCCGCGATGCAGTCCGCAGGCTGGCTGCAACTCGTTGCCAATGCGCTAGGCATCGGCTGTGTCAGGGTCGAGACGCCGGTCACCCCAGCGTTCGGCGCCGCGCTTCTCGCTGGCGTCGCTGCCGGAGTCTGGCCCACTGTTCGAGCAGCCGCTCGGTCCAGCGTGGTGGTGAGCGACGCAATCGATGCCGAGCCGATCGCGTCCGCCAGGCTCGCGAAGCACCGTCAGCGTCAAACTCTGCTCATAAATGCTCTCGATTCAATCGAAGAAAGCGAACGATATTGAACTGACTCGCGATCGTTTAGCGCCGGCGGCGAGCGAGCGACCCTGCACCAGCCACAAGCAAGGCGGCGCTTCCGGGAGCGGGCACGAGCCCCACCTCGAAATTATCAATCGCCCACGATTCGTCCTGAACGCCTTGCAGATCGGTGCCGAGCATGTCGATGCGGAGTGCGGTCGCGTCGATCGGCAACTCAAACTCGATCCTCAGATCGACATAGACCGAGTCGTTCCATAGCAGGTTGTAACCGAGATCGATGTTCCCGATTTCGTCCGGTCGAAACGTCTGTGAACTCCCGACGTTGTCGAACTGCTCGCTGAAAATCATCTCGCCGTTCGCACGCACTTCGAAGCGGTCGGGCCCGAAGAGATTCGTGCCGTCCCATGAATCGATGGCGTAGAAATCAAACTCGACATACCAACGCCGAACCTGCGGATTGCCGGGCGGCGTGTTGCCTCCGCCGTTGTCGTTGTCCGCGCCACCTTGCTCGTTACCGATCCCGCTCAGGCCGAGATTACGAGGCAGCGGCGGCAACTCTGCGAGTGTCCAGCGGGTGACCTCACGACTGAACCGCCCGAGCATGTCGCCACCGAGCGGATTCGCAGCAAGCTGTGCCGTGTCGCTCCAGAAACGCGGATCAAGCTCGATCTCGAAGCTGTCCTGATACACGACGAAGTCGGCCGACGCGTTCGCAGCGAGAAGTGCGGGCGCAATCACAGCACCGAGACGGAGACTGGTCTTCATGGCTCTCTCTCTTTCGTTCAGCTCGCAAGCGAGCGGGTCACTCGACCGAGCAGCGGCTCGGGGCTCCATCCCCAACCTGCCCGCGCCGAACACCACAACAACCTGTGGACCGTGAGAAACACCGACCCAGCGACCGACTGTGACGTCTATCTCGATTGGGCTGACCCACAAGCCCCACCATCCGGCCCCGGCACGACCGAGAACTTCGTCACCCTCCGAACGATTGGCAAATCGATGCAGCCAAGCGTCCTAGAGTGTCGTTGCGGTCAGCATGGCCGCCCCCCAACCGAGACCACGGAGCTTCGCCGATGTCCAGCGCTGTCATTCCAGCCGAACGAACGCGCAACGTCGCGATCATCGCCCACGTCGACCACGGCAAAACTACCCTCGTCGACCAGCTTCTCAAGCAGTCCGGCATGTTCCGCACCGAGGATCTCGACAAGCTCCGCGGCGGCCAGCACGACCTCATCATGGACTCCAACCCGCTCGAACGCGAGCGTGGCATCACGATCCTCTCCAAAAACTGTGCCGTGACCTACGTCGATAAGGATGGCCAGCCGTGGCGGGTCAACATCATCGACACCCCGGGCCACGCCGACTTCGGCGGCGAGGTCGAGCGTGTGCTTCGCATGGCCGATGGCTGCCTGCTCGTCGTCGATGCCTTCGACGGCCCGATGCCGCAGACCAAGTTCGTGCTCGGCAAGGCGCTCGAAGCCGGCCTCGAGCCCGTCCTCGTCATCAACAAATGCGACAGGCCCGACGGCGAGCCGAAGCGCGTCATCGACGAAATCTTCGATCTGCTCGTGGATCTCGGAGCCGAGGAACACGCGCTCGACTTCCCCGTCGTGTTTGCATCGGCACGCGACGGCTGGTCGAGCGACGACATCGACCGCCCCCTTGCCGAACTCCAAAGCGGCGACATGCGGCCCGTCTTTGATGCGATCCTCCGGCACGTTCCGGCTCCCACCGACGACCGCGACGCACCGCTCCAAATGCTGGTCACAACGCTCGACTTCTCGGAATACACCGGCCGCATCGGCATCGGACGAGTGTTCTCCGGCTCGATCAAGTCGGGCCAGCAGGTGGCGCTGCTCAAGCGCGACGGCTCACGCGTCAACGGCCGCATCGGACGCCTGCTGAGGTTTGAGGGCCTCGGACGCCTCGAAGCCGACGAAGTCTTCGCCGGCGATCTCTGTGCGGTGCCCGGACTCGAAGGCGTCGACATCGGCGACACCATCGCCGACCCCACCAACGCCAAGGCTCTGCCGACCGTGTCCATCGACGAGCCGACGATCTCGATGTCGTTCCGCGTGAACGACTCGCCGTTCGCGGGCCAAGAGGGCAAGTACGTCACAAGCCGGCAGATCAAAGACCGCCTTGAGAAGGAGCTCGAGAAGAACGTCGCGCTCCGCGTCGCACCCGGCGAGGGCACCGACGAGTCGATCGTGTCCGGACGCGGCATCCTTCACCTCGGCATCCTGCTCGAAACCATGCGCCGCGAGGGCTACGAGCTCAGCGTCGGTCGGCCGCGGGTCATCACCAAGGAGATCGATGGCGAGATGCACGAGCCGCTCGAAGAGCTGGTCATCGACGCACCCAACGAAGCGGTCGGCCCTGTCATGATGCTCGTCGGCGAACGCAAGGGCCTGCAACTCAAGATGGAACCACGCGGCGATGACCAGCTCTTCGAGCGGCTCGTGCATCTCGCCATCGATCTCCTTGGTGATGACCCGCG
>JBCCQU010000051.1:0-9762 GCA_039208875.1 Planctomycetota bacterium | reverse complement strand
CGGGGCGCTCTGGCGCTCGCTGAGCTGGTCGGGCGTCGGAGGGAAGAACGGGCTGTCGTCGATGGTGCCGTTGCCGTTCCAGTCCTGACTGGTCGGGCGCAGGTACTGCAGCGATACATCGCCGACGAGGCCGATCAGCGGCCCTTGCGTCGGCGTCGCGGTGCCGTTTGCAAGCGCTCCGATGCCCGCGCGGCTCTCGACGAGATCCCAGCCGCCGGCGTGTGTGCCGTTCTGCAACTCGGTGTAGGTCTGAAGGCCACCGACGCGGTCGAATGATCCGCCGCCCGTGTTGTTGGGCGACATGATCAAATCGAGTGTGCCGCTATCGAGCATCTGGTTGGCGATGTTGTTGTATTCGTTCCGCGACCCAGCCTTCGCGCCGCCGATCGTGGCGGGTGTGGCGTGGCTGAAGTACACGCTCGAGACGACGCCGGTCGACAGACCGGTGGACTTGGCGATCTCGCTGATCGAGGTCATCGCGTTGCCCTGGTTATCAATGTTGATCGAGCCGTTGTAGGTGCGTTGACCGGTGGCGATCGCTGTGCCGGCGGCGGCCGAGTCGGTGTACGTCGTCTTGACGAAGTCGTAACCGGCGAACAAACCGTTGTTGGTAAGGCCCGGGATGCCCGTGAAGCCGGGCAACGCGGCGACCGGTGAAGTATCCCACGCCTTGTTGGCGTCGTAGACCAGGTTCGGGTCCTGAACAAGGTCGCCGGTGGGCGAGTTGCTGAGGTTCAGCGGATTCGTCGTCGCGCCATACTTTGCCCATCCGGCCTGCTCGTACGGCAGGTTGCCCAGGCCGTACTGGTACATGGCGGCAGCGTTGAAGTGGTTGAAGCCGCCGCCGTCGCTGATCATCAAGAACACGTTCTTGGCCTGACCCGCCGATGCCGTAGCGAGTGGCAGCGCGATCGCAGCACCTGCAAGCACAGCGATTTGTGTGCGTGCATGAAGCATGACTTCCCATCTCCTGTGGTGTTCAAATGCTCTGCGCCGTCGACGACGCAGAACAAACTTCCGGGGACCCACGCGGGTCGATACCGGTCCGCAACACAAACATGCCACAAGAAAAATGCGGTGTATTCAAATCGCACGAGGGTTGCGCGAGCGCACCGTGAATGCGTGTGCGCTGCAACCGCACCGCAGTATCTTCGCCGCAATCGAAGCGCAGTTATTGCGGCAGTGGTTCTCAGTTACCGACGTGAACATCGGCACGACAATGCGGCAGCGCGCAGCGGGACTGGCCCTGTCCCTGAACTGGCGCTGGGTTCGCGCCGCGCCGTCTTGGTAACAGTCAGTCTGCAAGACGCGAACACGTAAAGCTTTGTATTGATGATCGCACCGCGCACGTCGGTAGATCGATTCGTCGGGCGGGGCCTCGACGCAAAGCCTTCATGCGAGGCCTTGATGCAAAGCTTCGCTTCGAAGTCTGGCGACGAGCTGGTCGAGCCAACACCGAAACGGAGGACCTCTCGATATGAAGGGCCCATAACGTGAACGAGCCGACGCTCAGCCAGAGCAGATCAGCAGAAAGCGGGCGACCGGACTCGAACCGGCGACATGCAGCTTGGAAGGCTGCCGCTCTACCAACTGAGCTACGCCCGCGTGCAGCACAGTGTATCCGGTTCCCGACCGGCGTCACTGGCGATCGCCGACGAAAGGGCCGATCACACGGCAAGCTACCATCGGCCTTCGCCACAAGGCACCCCGACAGCGAGCCCGCATTTGCACGAAGGACCGACGAAACCCGCACGCTCCAGCAAGCAATTGGCTGCCGACCGCAACGCCCGCGGGCTCGGGCGGAAGGTGGCCAAGGGTTTCGCGTTGCTCTTCGGCAAATCGCTGACAACCCGCGTGCTCAACTTCCTCGGCACGATCGTGCTCGCCAAGCTGCTGCTGCCCGAGCACTTCGGCCTTGTTGCGCTGTCGCTCACCGTGACTCAGATTGTCACCGTCGCATGCCAGGCCGGCGTGCCGCAGGTGCTTGTGCAGCGACATCGGCGATTCCATCTCTGGGCCGGTCCCGCGTTCTGGTTGGGCATCGCGACGGCGGTGCCGGGCTACCTCGTCTGTGCAGCCATCGCACCGCTCGCTGCGCGCATGTACGACGATCCGCTCGTCGTTGGCGTCATCCTTGTGCTCGCGCTTGAGATTCTCGTGCGCGTACCTGGGCTGGTCCATCGCTCCAAGCTCATCAGCGACATGCGCTACGGCTTGTTGGCAGTGGCTGAAGTCTGCGGTGCGATCGTGCAGTACGGCGGAGCGGTAATCCTCGCGGTCATCGATCCCGAACTCGGTGCGTACGCACTGGTTTGGGCGCGTGTCGGCGGCGCAGCCACGCGCGTCGCGATCAACGTGGCCACCGCAAACGTCTCGATCGACTTCGCCTTCAAGTTCCGTCGTTGGAAGTATCTGTTGAGCGACTCGGTCGCGGTGCTCGGCGGCCGACTCATCGAAGCTTTCATCGGCGTCGGTGCAGCATCTGTTGTCGGCGTGATGTACGGAGCGGAAGCGTCCGCAGCCGCAGCAGGCGTGCTCTACCTTGCCAAGGCGTTTTCCACGCAAGCCGCAGCCCTGCTCGCGCAGAATCTTCGGCCGGTCTTGCTGCCCGCGATGTCGAAGCTCAAAGACGATCCGGATCGCCTGCGAGCAGCCGCGATCAAGGGCATCGGCTGCATGGTGATCGCGATCGGTGGCGTTAACGTCTGGCAGGCTGTCAACGCGCAGCCCATCGCCAATCTGGTGTTCGGGCCGAAGTGGGACGACGCTGTCCTGCCGTTCGCATTGCTCAGCATTAGCGTGCTATTCACGACGATCGTGGTCTTCAGCGAGACAACGCTTTGGGCGCTCGGCAACTTCAAGGGCACGCTGCGGCTTCGGCTGATCACCCTGCCGGCATTTCTAGGGTTCATCGCGCTCGGCACTTGGCTCGGTCAGACCTTCGGCCCGCCTGGCGAAGCTCCGACGCCGGAGACGCTCAGCCCCGCCGACGCGATGGGTGTCGCCGGAGCGGCTGCCGGGCAGGTCGCGTTCGGCATCTTCAGCTTCCTGCTGTTCGCGTTTGCTACGCAGGGCATGTCCTCGTGGAAATCCATCGTGCACTGGATCGCACGGCCGATCATCGCGACCGGTATCGGTGGCCTCGCAGCCTGGTTTGCTATGGCGTTCGTGCCCGGCACGGATCGCCTTCCGGCCGGCTTGCGATTCGCTGCCGAGTATGTGGGGCTCGATCACGTCGTCGATGTCGCACGCATCGTTGTCAGCTCAATCGTGCTGCCGATTGTGACGCTGGCGTCGGCGTGGATTGTCGCGCCCAACGTCGTTGCCGAGCTTTTGATCCGTCTCAGCAAGCCGGCACCGGCTTCGGCCAAGCGCGTGCTCGTTGCCATGATCCCGCCAGGCCACCGGCCGAAGCGCGGGGCAATGTCGGCTCACGCTGCGAGCGACGATGACGGCGTCTGAATCGTCTCGCTCTGCCACACACCGGTCTGTGGCGACCACCACGAACGTGTGATATCGCCGTCGTCGGTGATGCCGGTCACCGTCATCGAGCCGTCTGCGCCTGTGAACGTCGAGACGGTCGCAGCCGGCGCTTCGGTGGTGGGCAAGGTGTTCACCAGCCAGCGATCGCTGCCCGCGATGGCATCGATGCCCGGTGCCCACCAATACACGCGCACTTGGCCTTCGTCATCGAGGCCGGCGATGTTCAGCGCGCCCCACGATGTCACGACGCTGCCGAGCGACCCGGCCTGCAACGTCGGCCCGTCGAACGCTGCGGTGAGGTCGGTCGTCACCCATTGCGAGAAGCCAGGCACCCACCACGTGACGACGACATTGCCCGCTGCATCAGTGCCGGCCAGGTTGATGCCGTTCCAAGGCGTCACAAACGCTGTCAGGTTGCCGACGAGCGGCCCGGCCCCAGTCTGCGATGACAGATCGGTCGCCCGCCACGCCGCGAGCCCCGGCGCCCACCACACGGCCTGTATGCGGCCATCTGCGGTCAGGCCCGCGACGGTTTGCTGATTCCACGGCGTGACGTAGGTCGTCAGTTCGCCGACCCACGCCGGCGTCGTTTGGTTGTTCAGCGACAGGTGCTCAGCCTCGACATCGACAAACTGCCAGCCGCCCGCTGCGGCCTGCGAGAAGAAGCCGAGTCTGCCGTCGGCATCGAGTGCCGCCAGTGTGGTGAGGCCGTCGGTGCCGGTCATCGACACCAGCGACGAGACCAGGATCGTGTCGATGCCGAGCGATGCGTTGAGGTTGACGAGTTGCGCATCGCCGCCGCTGCCGACCGCGCCGACAAGCAAGCCGGCCTCGGTCAGCACAGCCACCATGCGCGTGCGGTCCGCTGCGGTCCAGATCGCCGGGTCGGACAACGCCGCAGCATCGCCTAGCTCGGTGCTCGTCCACGCGTTGGCAACCGGGTCGAACGTCAGCAGCGATGCCGGGCCGTCGCCGTCGCGCACAGTCAGCGTCACAACGCCTGACGCCGAGACGACACCATCGACGCGGCGGTCGACCAACTCCGCGCCGGGAGGCGCCGGCTGCACATCGGCGGTGAGCATCAGCGCGTCGCTCTCGAGTGTCCCATCACTGAAGGCGACCGCGAACACCGACGTGGCCCCGATGACATCGGCCGGCGGCGACCACGAAACGCTGTCGCCGAAGTTGATCACATCGCCAATGTTCGCAGCCAAGCCGTTGATCGTCAGCGTCCCGCTGCCGAGCGCGGTCACGCGAGCCTGCACCACAAAGCCTTCGAGATCCACCGCGTCTGCAGCGTCGATCAGCGACGCGAGCGTGAGCGCGACCGGATCGAGCGCCGGTACCGCGCCCAGCAAGCCGCTGCCGTTCGCGAGCGGTTTGCCATCGACGAGCACAAACAACTGTGAGGTCGGTGCCGCGGTGGTCGTGCCATCGCTGACCGAGACCGCAAATGCTTCGGTGCGGTCGCGAGCGTCGATGCCCGGCGTCCACAGCACCGTGCTGCCGCTGGCGATCGCATCGCCGACTTCGATCGCCGAGCCGTCCAGCCGCGTCAATGTGCCGCTTGCCAAGCTCGCGAGCTCAAGCGTTAGAACGCCTTCAGCGTCCGATGCGCCCGTCGCTTGCACAAGCATCTCATAGGTGATCGCGAGCGGCTGACCCGCCACGCCGCCGACGATGTCACCCGATTCGTTGGCCACCGGGATCGCGTTGACGTTTGCCTGCACCGCAACGCTTGTCGCGGAGTCTTGCGAGCCGTCGTTGACCGCGAGCCGGAAGGCAGTGACGTTGCCGATCGCCGACTCTGCTGGCGTCCACACGATCGTGTCGCCGGGACCGATCTCATCGCTGATGTCGAGCGGTCCGTCAGCGCTGTAGAGCTGGCCCGATCCAAGCTCTGTCACACGCAGCGTCAGCGAGTCGCCATCCGGATCGCTCGCCGTCACGCCTTGCATGAGCTGCTCGAACGTGATCGCCATCGGCACACCCGCCGCTGCATTCGTCAGCGGAGCGATGTTGGTCAGCGTGGGTCGGCCATTCACGTCAACGCTTACGAGCGCTTGCTCGTTGCTGAAGACCTCGCCATCGAATGCCCGCACCGTGAACGCGGGCTGCTCGCCGATGTTGCCGCTGATAGTAGTCCACGAAAGCCCGTCGCCATTCTCGATCCATGTCGAGCCCGCGATCGCCTGCGCGCCATTGACGAGCAGTGTGCCGCCGTTGACGGCGAGCACCATGAAGCGCAGCAAGTCGCCGTTGGCATCGAAGGCACCGATCGCCGACCGCAACTGCGACGGCGTAAAGGCAAACGGCGACGATTCGTTCGCACCCGTAAGCAATCCATCGCCCGAGATCACGGGCCTCGCGTTCACGTCGACGCGGACCGGCGCAACTGCGTCGGACGTCATCGTTCCGTCGCTGGCCCGCAGCTGCAATGCCGTCGTTGTGCCCGCAGCGTTGTTCGGTGCCGACCACACAACCGTATCGCCCGGAGCGATCGAGTCACCAACCTTCAGCGTGCTGCCGTTGAGCGTTGCCAACCCGGTGATCTGCATGACTTCAAATGTGATCGTCGCGTTTTCAAGGTCACTCGCATCAGAGACGTTGAGCAGACTTTCGTACGAGATTGTGAAGTCCTGCCCCGCAGCGCCGCCGTTCAGCGTGAGGAACGAACCAAGCGTCGGCTGGGCATTCACACTGCCGCTGATGACGCCCGCGTTGACGCTCGAGACCGCAGCGTCGCGCACGCGAACCGCAAAGCCGATCGTTGTTCCCGTGGCAGTATCGCCGGGCGTCCAATTCACCGTATCGCCAGCCCCGATCGTCGCGCCGTTGCTCACTTCGATGCCGTTGACCCGCAGCGTGCCATCGAGCACCGATTCAACGATGATTGAGAGCGCGTCGTCGTCGGCATCATCGATGTCGAGCAGATCGACGAGCTCATCGTGCGTGAGCGTGAGCCCGATGTCGCCGCGCACCGCGCCGGCCGCTGCCGAAGCAAGCAGCGTCGGTGTGCTGTTCACACTTGCGGACACATCGACCGCTCCCGACTGCGCGAGCCCGTCAAATGCTGCCAGCGAGAACACGGTCTCCGTGCCATCCGTCGTGGTCGGCGGCGTCCAGCGCACAGTGTCGCCCGGCTCGATGACCGTGATGCCCGCGATCGCAGCCTCGCCATTGACCGACACCGCGCCCGATCCAAGCCCTGAGATCCGGAACGACAGCGTGTCGCCATCGTCATCGATCGCGTCCGACGCAGCCAGCAATTCCGCGTGCGAGAACTCCGACACGTACCCCGTCGACACACCCGTGAGCGGCGTGAATGCACTGAGCGTCGGCTTCGCGTTCGAGCCTGCCCCCGCCATCACAAGAATCGCCTCAGCCATCGCGAGCGCATCGACGCGCCCGTACGACGCGCCGTTGTTCGTCACATTATCGTTCTCGTCGTCGCCATCGACGACGGTCGTTGCGGACGACGACAGCACCGTGCGGAACTCGTCCAGCGTGAGCCGTCGGCCCATCGTCTCCATTGCCAGTTGCTGCGCGAGCACCGCCAAGCCAGCAACATGCGGCGACGCCTGACTTGTGCCCGAATACCCAACAACGCCGCCGTTCGCGCTTGCGCCGCTGATGCGCGCGCCCGGCGCCATGATGTCGAGCAGTGATGTCGATCGCTGGCTGAACGGCGTGATGCGATCGGCGCCGGTGCCATACGCCACAGCGCCGGAGGCATAGCTCACGCCGCCGATATCAGCGTCAAACGTCGCACCAACCGAGAGCACGTTGGGATCCGCAGCCGGATACGCCAAACCCTGCGCACTGCCAAAGGCGTAGAAGTCGTTACCAGCCGAAGCGATGACAAGCACATCCATCGCTGCCAGCGTCGCGAGCTCGTCCGAGACGCCGTACAGCTGTCGGCTGAAGTTGCCGTTGGTCGAGTCGCCGAGCGACATGTTGACCGATGCGATGTTGTACGTCGCCGCATTCGCAACAACCCACTGCAACGCCGACTCGAGGTAGGCGAATGTTCCTGTGCCGATATCGCTGAAAACCTTGAGCGGGATAAGCCCAGCACCCGGCGCAACGCCACGCACCGAGCCCGATGAGCCCGCGATGCTCAGCACGTTCGAGCCGTGCCCATTCACGTCGCTCGCATCGGCGTCATTGTCAGCAAAGTCGTACTGGTACAGGATTCGATCGCTGATGCCGTCGCCATCGGCGTCGTCGCCGAAGAACGGGTGATCGAGATCCGCACCCGTATCGATGACCACCGTTGAAAAGCCGGTGCCGTCGAGACCCGTAAAGCGGCTGTCGTTCGTCAGGTCATCGAGATTGATCAATGGCCCCGACTGCGCGTCCAACGGGGCGATGATGCCACCCGTCGAGGGCACGCCGGTCAGCACCAGCGGCGTTAGAGATGCCTGCGCAAGCCCGCCGCCCGACAGCAACTGCCGCGGCTCAAGGCCCGAGAACGAAGGCCCCGGACTGCCGCCGCGACGCACCCGCCGCCGCTTCCGATCGCTGAGTCGTGCTCGCATCCGTCGTCTCCAGCCCGCCCGCTACGGGGCTGGAGTGACCATCGGCGTGCGCAAGTGTTGCCGAATGTCTGCGAATGCTGCGCACGCAACGGCGGTTCTGGCTGTGCAGGACGTTCATCTCGGCACGACCGAAAACATGAGCAATGCAAGGCAAAGCCCGCAATGCCGCCAGGGTTGCCGCGTTACCCTTCCGGCGAGCACGACGCCGTCGCTCCACGGGAACACCGCATGCCAATGAAAACACTTGTTCAGGTCTACCATGCGACGAAGCCCCGCGGCTTCTCGCTCATCGAGCTGCTCGTCGTCATCTCGATCATCGCCCTGCTCATCGGCATCCTGCTCCCCACGCTGCCCGGCGTCATCAACACAGCTCGCCAGACCGCGTGCTCGGCCCAGCTCCGCGGCATCGGCCAGGGCATCGAGCTCTATAAAAACGACAACACCGACGTCTTCCCGATCGCCAAGTACATGCCCGATCCGTGGCTGTCCGGCTCCGATAGCCCCTCGCTCAACGTCGCCCTCACGCAATACATCGAGCCCGACAGCGACGGCTACGAATGCCCCGGCGACAAAATCGTCTTCCCCTTCGAGTACACCGCCGAGAACGGCCAAGTCGTCAACTGCGGCTCGTCATACACCTACATCACCGGCCTCGGCGGACGCCGAATCGAAGAATCATGGTTCGTCGAAAGGCTGCAGTTTAACCCGAGCCAGGTGCCCGTCCTCAACGACTATGACGGCGGCACGTTCGAAACGCAAGACGGCCAATTCGTCCAGGTCGATTTCTTCCATGGCCAACGCATGTTCTACTTCGCCGACGGAAGCGCAGGCCAAATCCGCGACTGACATTCCGACGAACCAAGCAATCGCACACGCCCGAACGGAGCAACACCATGCCCGAGCGCATCAACCTCGATGAACCAACGACTAGCCGCCAAACGCTCGACGCCGAGTGGTCGAAGCAGAAGAAGATCACCGTCGGTAGCGCCGTCGGCGTGCTTGCACTCGCAGCCGTCTCGGCCGGCGCGTGGTTCTATTTCGATAGCCTTCCGCCGTCGCTCCCGACCACCGCCGCGGAAGCCGCGCGTGTGCTCGGCTCCGACGACTTCGACAAGCTCGATCGCGACCGCCAAGCCGCATACGTCGAGGAGTCGTGGCGGCTCTTCGCCGATCTCCCCGAGGATCAGCGCGGCGAGTTCTTCAGCGACAATCGCGAAGCGATGCAGCGTGCAGCACGCGAGGCCTTCATGGAGAACATCCGCCGCATGGCCCGCGGTGAAGAAATGGAGCGGCCTGATTTCTTCCCGCCACGCGGACCCCGCCCCGATAGCGAGCGACCAGATCGCCGACCCAACCGCGATGGCAACGGCGACGGCAACGGCGACGGTGACGGAAACGGCGATGGCAATGGGGACGGCGACGGCGATGGCGATCGCCCATCACGCTCCGAACGCCAGGCCCGCGGCCGCGAACGGCTGAACGAACGATTCCAGAACGGCAACGCCCAGGACACCGGACTTATCGGCGAGTTCTTTACGCAACGTCGCCAAGGCGGTGGCGGACGACGCGGCGGTGGGGGCGGCTAACTACACCGAGCCCCACGCGCCCGGCTTCGGCCCCTCGCGCAGCTCCGGCACATCGAGCGATGCACCCGCTGACCGCAACCTCACCAGTTGGCTCCGGCCAATCCTCGCCCGCAGTGTCACGCTTTCGCCGTTATACGTCCGGTCCAGCACCT
>JBCCQU010000050.1:0-9977 GCA_039208875.1 Planctomycetota bacterium | reverse complement strand
GTGCGAGGCTCGGCGGAGCGGCAGCTGTCGTCGGCCTGCAGTGGGGCGATGAGGGCAAAGGGAAAATCGTCGACAGGCTCGCGCCGCAGTTTGCAGCCGTGGTCCGATACAACGGCGGAGCCAACGCCGGGCACTCCGTGGTCGTCGGCGATCAGCGTTACGCCCTGCATCTCGTGCCGTGCGGCGTGTTGGCTGAGGGCACGCTGGCGATCATCGCCAACGGCGTGGTGCTCGATCCGGTGAAACTCGAAACCGAACTCAGCGAACTCGAAGCCCGCGGCGTTGATATCTCCAGTGTGATGATTTCGAGCCGTGCGCACGTGGTGATGCCGTATCACAAGGCCGAGGACGAAGCACGCGAGGCGGCGCTTGTCGGCATGGGCGACGGCCGAGCCATCGGCACAACCAAGCGAGGCATCGGGCCGTGCTATGCCGAGAAGTCGCACCGGTCGGGCGCAGTCCGCGCGGGCGATCTTGTTCGGCCCGAGGTATTACGCGACCGCATCGCGACATCGCTCGCGACGACGGGCCGGCCGGGCGATGCCGACGAAATCGCACGCGAGTACGCAGCCATCGGCGAACGGCTCGCGCCCCGCATCGTCGACACGACATACCTGCTGCACGACATCCTCAACCGCGGCGATCGCGTGCTGTTCGAGGGCGGCAACGCCACGCTGCTCGATGTCGACCACGGCACCTTCCCGCATGTCACGGCTTCCAACTGCTCGGCCCTCGGCATCCCCGCGGGCTCGGGCGTGCCGGGCACCCGGCTCGATCGCGTCATCGGGATCATGAAGGCTTACACCACCCGCGTCGGCGAGGGGCCGATGCCGACCGAACTGCACGACGAGATCGGTGCGCGCATCCGCGAGCTCGGGCGAGAGTTCGGCACGACAACCGGTCGTCCGCGACGATGCGGCTGGCTCGACGTTGTCGCGGCTCGGTACTCAGCGATGGTTAACGGTGCGACCGAGGTTGTGATGACCATGCTCGATGTGCTGGCCGGTCTCGAGGAGATCAAGGTCTGCACGGCGTACCGCGTCGATCGCGAGACCACCGATCGCTTCTTACCGGACACCGAGTTGCTCGCCGCGGCCGAGCCGGTGTACGAAACGCTGCCCGGCTTCGAGCAAGACGTCACCGGCTGCAGGTCGCGGACCGATCTGCCGAGCGAAGCGCGGGCGTACATCGATTTCGTGGAGTCGTCGATCGGCGTGCGCATCGCGGAGGTCAGCGTCGGCCCAGAGCGTGAGCAGGTGCTCTCTTGACAGTGCCCGAAGTCGCCGGCTCGGTGCAAGCTGTGCGAGGTGCGGATCGGTCGTTCTGGACCGAGGCCGATCATGCGCGACTGGTCGAGATGAAGCGGCGATATCCGCTGGCCGACCCGGAGGCGCAGGTGCCCGGTGTGCCGCCGACGCGCGTGCCCCGGCACATCGCGATCGTGATGGATGGCAACGGCAGATGGGCCAAAGCCAACGGCGTGCCGGCGATCTTCGGGCACCGCAGCGGTGCGCACGCGTTGCGTCGAACCGTCGAACTCTGCGGCCCGCTCGGCATTGAGGCGCTGACCGTCTACTCGTTCTCGACCGAGAATTGGAAGCGCGACGGCGACGAGGTGCACGCGCTCATGCTCATGGCTGCCTCGTATCTCGAGGGCGAGTGCGAGGCGTTCGTCGAGAACAACATCCGCTTCAGGCACATCGGCGATATCGACGGCCTGCCCGGCGAGGTCCGCGACGGCATCCGTGCTGCTGAGAATCGGACGGCGGCGTGCACCGGACCGACGCTCTGCGTTGCGCTGA
The DNA here is from genome assembly GCA_039208875.1 of Planctomycetota bacterium. Classification (GTDB taxonomy): domain Bacteria; phylum Planctomycetota; class Phycisphaerae; order Phycisphaerales; family UBA1924; genus JBCCQU01. Next base: position 8,175 of record JBCCQU010000050.1, on the reverse strand, counting down.
ACTACGGCTCGCGGGAGGAAATCGTGAACGCTGCGCGCAAGCTGGCTCACGACGCGGCTGCCGGAAAGCTGAAGCCGGAGCAGATCGACGCGTGTTGCTTCGAGCGCAAGCTCTACACCGCGGGCTTGCCAGATCCGGATTTGCTCATCCGGACCGGCGGCGACATGCGAATCAGCAACTACCTGCTCTGGCAGCTCAGCTACGCGGAGATCTATGTGACCGACACGTTGTGGCCCGATTTTTCCGAGGACGACCTGCGTGATGCGGTGCGGGCATTCGCTGCTCGGCAGCGGAGGTTTGGTGGTCGGCCGAACGACAACGTGGAGGACGGGGCCTGAGCCCTGCTCATGCTGCGCACCCGTCTGATCCTTGGGCCGTTGATGATCCTGGCGATCATCGGGCTGGGCTGGCTTGATCTGAAACTCCCCGACTGGACAGCGGGCGGCCCGGAGCTGCCGGTGGGTGTTGTCGCTGCCGTCGTGGTCGCTGCGTTGACGTATCTGGTGGCGATGGAGATCGCGGCCCTAGCGCGCGCCAAGGGCGTGGAGCTACCGAGCTCACTGGCTGTGGTCTGCGGCTGGTGCGGGCTCGGGGCGTGGCTCATCAGCATGTGGGGCACTGGCGGGTCGATCGCACCGGCTGCGGGGCTCGGGCTGGTTGCATTCGTGGTCGCGCTTGCCTTCGCGACGCGCGCGCAGGAGAGCGACGGCGCATTCGCAGCCACCGGCGCGGCGCTCGTCGCATTTGTGTATCCGGGGCTCACCATCGGTCACCTGCTCGGCATCCGGGTCGAGCTTGGCATCGGCGCGCTGGTGTGGGTGATCATCACAGCCAAAGCGTGCGATATCGGGGCGTACTTTTCGGGCCGGGCGATCGGGCGGACGCCGCTGATGAAGTGGCTCAGCCCGGGCAAGACGGTGGAAGGGCTGATCGGCGGCGTGTTGCTGGCGGCTGCTGTCGGTGAGGCCGGCCGAGCGATCATGTCGAGCTACGGCGTGCTGGAGCTCACGCCGGGCTTCGGGGCGATGATGGGGGTTGTGCTGGGGCTGACCGGTCACTTTGGTGATCTGCTGGCCAGCACGCTCAAGCGTGATGCCGGGCTGAAGCATTCCGGGCGGACGCTGCCCGGATTCGGGGGCTGGATCGACGTGATGGACTCGTTGCTGACGGCGGTGCCGGCGGCGTATTGGCTTTTTCGGATCACGTGATGTGCGGGCCGCGTATGCTCAAGCTCGGACCCGCAAGTGAGGAGATGCCGGCTTCATGGATGTGACAGCTCAGTTGGTACTCGTCTACCAGGTTGATCGTCAGCTCGCGGCTCTTCGGAGCCGGCTCACGGGTGCGGAGAGATTCCTGCAAGAACAGGTGCGGCAGATTGCTGCACTCGAACAGCAGGACGAAGCGCTGAAAGCGCAAACGCGACAAATCGAGGCGAGCACCGCCAACCTCGAAGGCGAGACCGGCGACATCGATGCGCGCATCGAGAAGCTCCGCGATCGCATGAACAACGCGACCTCGAACAAGGAATACAAGGCCACGCTCACCGAGGTGAACACGCTCAAGGCCGATCGAGACAAGCTCGAAACGCAGACCATCGAGCTCATGAGCAAGCTGGATGAGATCAACGCACAGCTTGCCACGATCCAAGAGCAGATCGCCGAGCGCACAAAGGTGCGTGATGTCGCGGAGAGCGAGCGTGCCGAGCGGCAGGCCGAGGTGCAGGATCGGCTGGATGAACTGCAGAGCAAGCGGGATCATCTCGCAGAGCAGGTGCCTGCCTCGGTGCTGCAGAGCTACGAGGATCTGAGCAGCACGCTGGGTGACGAGGCGATGGCGCCGCTCGAAGTCGCCGATCGCAAGCGGCACGAATACACCTGTGGCTCGTGCATGATGACGATCCCGGTCGAGGCGGCGATCAGCCTGCTGAGCGGGAAGCTGACCAACTGCACGAGCTGCCAGTGCATTCTGTATCTGACGCCGGAGACGGCGGACACGCTGACGCCGACATCGAGCAAGCGATAGATCGGCCTGTGCTGCGGGGCGTCGGTCCATGCGCACTTACCTGAGGCTTCGGCCGTACGTCGTTCCGTTGGTGCTGTTGCTGTGCGTGACGCTGCCGCATGTGTCGGCGGGCGATTGGATGCGCGGCGACGGGGCCTGGTACGGGGCGATCGGTGTGCAGGCGTGGCAGACGGGTAGCTTGTGGACGCTGTACGAAGAGCCGGGCGTGCCGTATTTCAACAAGCCGCCGGTCGCGTTCTGGATACACGGGCTGTCACTGCATGTGTTTGGCGCGAACGCGCTGGCTGCGCGCGTGCCGAGCGTGATTGCTGCGGGTCTGTGCGTGCTTGCAACGGTGGGCACGGTGCGCGCACTTGCCGGTCGCAATTCGGCACTGGCGTCGGGCGTTGTGCTGGCGCTGACGCTGGAGTTCTTTCGGCGGACGCGAGAGATCTCGCTCGATCTGTGGCTCGCTGCGTTCTTGATGCTGGCGGTGTGGCTGATCGTCGCGGGCGTGAAGCATCGGAAGACGAGGCTTGTGCTTGTCGCGGGTTTGCCGCTGGGGCTTGCGCTGCTGACCAAGCCGTTTCTGGCGTTGGTGGGGCCGGTGCTGCTCGGTGTGTGGCTCGTTTGGACGCGTCGCGTGCGCACGCTGCCGGCACTGCTCGGCGCGACCGTGACCGGAACGGCGATCGCAACGGTATGGCACGTGTCGATGGTGGTGCAGCACGGCGATGCGTTTACGGGGCGGTACTTCTTTGGTGAGGTCGCGGCCCGGGTGACCGGTGAGTTCACAGAGCGGGCGCCGAGCTTTGCCAAGCCTTGGTGGTTTTATCTGGAGCAGATCGGCACGCTTTGGTGGCCTTGGCTTGTCGCGTTTGTGTTGGCTGCGGTGACGTGCGCGCGCGGACTGCCTCTGAGTCGCGATCGGTCGGCGGAGCGATGGGCGCTGCTGTGGGGGCTGGGTTGGCTGTTGCTTTTGACGTTGTTCCCCGATCGGCGTGATCGGTACTTGCTTGTAGCGTGGCCGGGTTTGGCGACGGTTGCCGGGTTGTGGATTGCGCGTTGGCCTTGGGCGTGGCTGCGAAAGGCGTGGCGAGGGTTTGTGCTTTGGGGGCCGGCGGCGGTTGTGGCGGGGGCTGCGGTGTTTGCTGTGTTGCCGGTGCGGGTGCAGGCCCCGCCGTATGAGCACTGGACCGCGCTTGAGGTGTGGTTCGAGGAGAATCCGCTTGAGACCGGCGCTCGGGTGCATGTGGCGGGTGTGCAGTCGGCGCGCGCAGCACGGGTGTATTTGATGACGGGCGTTTGGCCGATGGCGACGGATCGCACCGGCCGGCCTGAAGTGGACGCGATGCGGGCAGGTGACTTGGTGCTGTATCACGACCATGAGCCGGCGGCACCGGGGCCGGGCGAGGTGGTGGTGTTCGATGTTGGTGATTTGATATTGGCGAGAATTGGTGACTGACGGTTATCCGTCGCTCGCGCTCCGGGCTCGTTTGTCGGCTGCATCACGGGCGGGACGCCGGTGCCATGAACAGATCAGAAACAGATCAGAAGAGTGATGATTTGTTGGGTGTGTCGTCGTCGGCGAGGGCTGGGGCGTCGACGCCGAGGTGATCGGCTGCGGCTTTGGTAAGCATGCGGCCTCGGCGGGTGCGCGCGAGAAAGCCGATCTGCAAGAGGTACGGCTCGACGACATCTTCGAGCGTGCCGCTGTCCTCATTCATGGTTGCGGCGACGGTTTCGAGGCCGACCGGGCCGCCGTCATAGGTAGTCGCGATGGTGCGGAGGTAGGTTCGGTCGAGGTCGTCGAGGCCGAGGCGGTCGACGCCTTCGAGCGCGAGGGCGTCGTCGACGACCTTGGCGGTGACGCGGCCTTGCGCACGGACTTGGGCGAAGTCGCGGACTCGGCGCAGCAGTCGGTTGGCGATGCGCGGCGTGCCGCGGGAGCGGGCGGCGATGGCATCGAGCGATGCGTCGTCGTCGATGGTGAGCCCGAGCAGGCCGGCGGAGCGACGGACGATGACGCCGAGCTCGTCGGAGTCGTAGTAGCGGAGGTGGTGGACGAGGCCGAAGCGTGAGCGGAGCGGGCCGGAGAGCAGACCGGCGCGTGTGGTTGCGCCGATCATGGTGAAGGGCTCGCAGCGGATCTGCACGCTGCGGGCGTTGAGGCCGGTATCGACGGGGACGTCGATGCGAAAGTCTTCCATCGCGGGGTAGATGAACTCTTCGACGGCGGGTGGCAGGCGATGGATCTCGTCGATGAACAGGACGTCGCCGGCGCGGAGGCGGGTGAGGGTGGCGACGAGATCGGTGCCGCGTGCGAGGACGGGACCTGCGGTGGTGTGGAGGTTGGTGCCGAGCTCGCGGGCGACGACGTGGGCGAGCGTGGTCTTGCCGAGGCCGGGCGGGCCGTGGAGGAGGACGTGCTCCATGGGCTCGATGTGCGCGGTGTCGTCGGCGGTGCCGGCGTTCATGCGCGCGCGAACGGCTTCTATGGCGATGCCGAGGCGTTCGCGGAGGTCGGGCTGGCCGACGTACTCGGCCATGGACTCCGGGCGGAGCGCGTGGTTGGCGTGTTCTTCGAGCGGGCTCTGAGCTTTGGGCGAGATCAGCCGTTCCGTGGCCATGCGATGAGCGTACTCGGTTTGTGTTAGTCGAGCGGAAGGTTTTTGAGTTCCCAGAGTCGGAGGAGTTCGCTCAGGGTGGTGGGGGCCCAGATCATGTCGCCGCCGTCCTGGTCTTTGAGGCGGATCGCGATGAGGTTGGCGTTTGCGTCGTAGATGGCGTGCTGGGGGTGCTTGGCGTCTTCGGTGAGCATGGTCTCGAAGATCCAGCGGTTGGGCTCGGGATTGGTGACGATGTCTTGGCGGAGGCGAATTCGGCCGGCGCTGGAGTTGAAGCGGTAGAAGCGGAAGTCGGTCTTGATGCCCTTGGGGATGAGGAGTTGGGGGAGGAGATAGGCCTCGACCTGGCTGATGTAGCCCTGGCCGTCGATGCGGGGCTTGATGGTGATGGGGTCGCCGCGGTCGAGGCGGGTGTCGATCTGCATGCTGTTGCCGGAGCGGAAGGCGGTCTCGGTGGAGGCTCGACGGAACTGGTCGTCGCCGGGGCGTCGGATGGCGAGCTTGATGGACCAGGCTTCTTCCTGGCGGTCTTGGCTGAGGAAGTAGGTGCCTTGGGAATCGATGATCTGGTTGTCGACGAGTGAGCGGCTTTTGATTCGGACGATGTAGCCGAGTTCGCCCTCGGCGATGCGGTCGCCGACGAGGCCTTCGATTTGGCCTCGGGTGCCGATCTCGGCCTGGATGCCTCGGTAGCCGATTTCTTGATCGTCTTCGGGTGCGCCGGTGCCGCCGGGGCGGTAGAGGCGTTCCCAGCGCCAGTCTTTGCCGATGGCTTGGATGGCTCTGGCGTAGTCGGCGGGTGTGAGTTGGCCGAGCACTTGCACGCCGGCTTGGATACCGAGGCGTCTTAGTTCTTCGGCGTTTTGCGGGTCTTCGAGTTGAACGGTCTCGACAATGAGCGTGTAGACGTCTTTGTCGTATTGGGCTGTGTTCTCGAGCGTGCGGAGCTCGAGCGTGATGAAGCGGCCGGGGTTGGGCTCGAGGATGGTGTAGCCACGGATTTCGTCGGGCTCTTTGCCGGTTGATCCGATTTTGCGTGGGCCTTCCATGCGGAGCCAGAAGCGTTCGGCGGGGACGCCGTTGATTCGCAGGTCGGATTGTCGGGCGAGGAGGCCGGAGCGGATTTCAACGATGCCGGCGTCGTTGAAGTTCCAGCCGCCGTCTTGGGCTTCTTGCACGTTGATTCGACCGATGCCGTTGCGCTGGGCGAAGGCGAGGATGACGTCGTCGGCGACTTGTCCGAGCGATTTGTCGGGGGCTCGGCTTTCTTCGATGTTGATGATGCCGCTGGTTTGCGGGAGCAGGACGCGGGGGATGGAGGAGGTTCCGCCGAATGTCGTGACCTCCCAGCTCGCGCCGACGGGCATTTCCATGCGGAGGCCCATCGCGGGCTGAACGAGCGGGGTGTCTGAGAATTCGACGAGGGTGGTGCGGGTGCCGGAGGTCGGCTGGGCGGCGGCTTGGGCGAGCGAGGCCGGGGCGAGCGTGGCGACGAGGATCGCCACGATCAGCGAGGGGAGTGACAGCACTTTGGATTGGCTCGGCATGATTCGCTCCGTCGTTTGTTCACATAGATTCGGCCGGGACGGCGGTGGTGCTGAAGATTGCAGCGGATTGCTGACGAAACATGGGCGATTGTGGCATGAAGGTGTCATGAAGGGCTCGTGTGGTTTGACTCGGCGGATGTCAGCGTTACCCTTACGGACTCGGAACTGGGAGGTTCTCCGAGAACGGCTGTGGTAGCCGTCTGTTCTACCGGGCGTGGCCTGCTGGGTCGCGGGGTGAACAGATCCTGAGATCATGCGGCTCTGGCCGCTGCCGTCTGAGACAGCGGGTGCTGTCCTGCCCCTGCATCGGGGCGAGCGGGCTGAGTTCTGGTGGTCTGGCGATGGCCGGGCGGCTGGGTTGAGAACAGTTGAACGCGGCCGCGGCGGAGATCGTTGGTCGACAGATGGGAAGCACGCATGACGGGCGGAAAGATCCGAATCAGGATGGAGGCCTACGACCACATCGCGCTGGATGCTTCGGCGCGTGAGATCGTGGACCACGCCAAGCGGACCAATGCACGCGTTGCGGGCCCGATTCCGCTGCCGACGCGTATCGAGCGGTACACGGTGCTGCGTTCGCCGTTCGTTGACAAGAAGAGCCGCGAGCAGTTTGAGATTCGCACGCACAAAAGGATCATCGACATCCTTGAGCCGAATGCTCGGACCGTCGAGGCTCTGAACCGGCTTGTTGTCCCCGCCGGTGTGTTCGTGAAAATCAAGGCGTAAGAGATTTACCGAGGTCGGCCGTTTGAGCGGTCGGCCTCGTTTCGTGAATGGCCCGCTGATGATGCGGGCATCGAAGACTTGGGAGCCGACAGATGGCTGTTGAGATCGCTGGCAAGAAGCTTGGCATGACACGCGTCTTCACGGACGCGGGTGTCAGCACGCCGGTGACTGTCATCGAGGTGCTGGACAACATCGTGACGCAGTTGCGGACCGACGAGAAGGACGGCTACTCGGCTGTGCAGGTCGGCTTCGATGACGTGAAGGCGCGTCGTTCGACGATCCCGCTGATCGCGCATGACCACAAGGCCGGGACGGCTCCGAAGCGGCATCACCGCGAGTTCCACATCGATGATGTGAGCGAGTTCGAGCTTGGTCAGTCGCTCGGTATCGATCGGCTGGAGGGCGTGCCGTTCGTCGATGTGATCGGCCAGAGCAAGGGTAAGGGCTACGCCGGTGGCATGAAGCGTCACGGCTTCAAGGGCCAGCTGGCGAGCCACGGCGTCGAGCGGAAGCACCGTTCGCCTGGTTCGATCGCGAGCCACGGTTCGAACGCTGGTAAGTCTGGCCGCCCGAAGAAGGGCAAGAAGATGGCTGGTCACATGGGTGCGGAGCGGGTGACCGTTCGCAGCCTCGATGTGATCCGGCTCGATAGCGAGAAGAACGTCGTGCTGGTGAAGGGCCCGGTTCCGGGTTCGAACGGCTCGATCGTGGTGCTTCGCCCGGCGAAGCGGCTGTACAAGAGCAAGGCTGCGAAGGTGGCCGAGTTGGCAGCGGGCTGAGGCTCGGTGTCTTGGTCGGTCGCTGCGTGAGCGGCTGACGACATGGACTGGAATCCGTCGGCACGGAGCGTGTCGGGCCGGCGGGCTGGGAAGGTTCGGGTGGTCGCGGGAGCGGCCGGACGAAAACCGCCCGGTGACAACAGCGAAGGCCGACGAGATCGGCCGAGGCCGAGTTTGACCCGGCCCGACCCCGCCGATGCGGCAACCCGCATCGGAGACCGGACGCGAAGGCGTTTGGCGAGAGGTGGCGGGCGGCGAGAGCGGGGCTGAGAACGGGAGTTCTCGGCTTAGGCCTGTGACGAGGTGAAGACGATGGATGTCCCCGTCTACGACATGCAAGGCAAAGCTGTTGGAAGCTTTGCGATCGACGAGCAATCGCTCGGCGGTGAGGTGCGTCCGCTGCTGCTGAAGCAGGCGTTCGTGATGTACCACGCCAATCAGCGTCAGGGCTCGGCTCGCACGAAGTCTCGTGGCGAGATTCGCGGCTCGACGAAG
>JBCCQU010000049.1:0-10072 GCA_039208875.1 Planctomycetota bacterium | reverse complement strand
GCTGATGCTGCTGCAGATCCACGACGAGCTGGTGTTCGAAGCCCCAGCAAACACCGCCGACGCCGCCCGCGAAACCATCGTCGACCGCATGCAACGAGCGATGGAAGGCCACGCCGAGCTCAGCGTGCCTCTTGAAGTCGATTCAGCCATCAGCGACAACTGGTTCGAGGGCAAGTGATGTCGCAAGCCAAGCCGCGAACCTGGACGACGCGTGCATTGCTCGCGTGGATGGCGGGCGCCTTCGAGAAGAAGGGCCTCGATTCGCCGCGGCTATGCGCCGAACTCCTCGTCTCGCACGTGCTCGGCTGCGAACGCCTCAAGCTCTACATGGACCCCGATCGCCCCGCGACGCCCATTGAGCGGCAAACGCTTCGCGACCTAACCACACGGGCCCTCGAACACGAGCCGGTGCAGTATCTCGTCGGCGAGGCGTGGTTCTTTGGCATGCCGTTCAAGGTCGATCGGCGTGCGCTCATCCCGCGGCCCGCGACCGAGACCATCGTCGAGCATGTGCTGCAGCACGCGCGCGCTCAGCATGCCGATCTCGCGTCGGCCGATGATCTCGTCATCGACATGTGCACCGGCTCCGGCTGCGTGACCATCGCGATCGCCAAGAACATGCCGGGCGCCCGCGTCGTCGCGACAGACATCTCGGCCGAAGCACTGGAGCTCGCGCAGGCCAACGCGACGCGGCACAACGTCAGCGATCGCATCGACTTTGAGCAGGGCGACTTGTTCGACGCGATCGATGCGCACGCCGCAGCACGTGCGCACGCATCGGCGGCCTACCTCGTCAGCAATCCGCCGTACATCCCAGACGACGAATGGGCCGAGGTGCCGCCCAACGTCAAGGACCACGAGCCCGAGCTCGCCCTCCGCGGCGGCAACGACGGCCTCGACCTCGTGCGCACGATCTTCAACCGAGGACCGCAGCACCTGCAGCAGGGCGGCTTGGTGCTCGTCGAGATCGCCGAGACCAAAGCGGACGAAGCGCGGGCACTGGCCGAAGCGAATGAACTGCTGACGGATGTGAAAGTGCTCGACGACTTCGAGGGTCGGCCGCGGGTCGTGCGCGCACGCCGGGCCTAAGAGCCCCGACCATCCCTCGTCACGCTACGGCTCTTTGTCCTCGGCTTTGAGTTGCTCAAGAACAGCCTCGTAACCCTCCACAGCCTCGCGCTCGGCACGCTCGAACTCCTGCATCACCTCACGCCCGCTGTCGCGCGGCATCGTGTCATGCGTCCGCAAGAACGACTCCGCGCCCTTGCCGTGGTGGTAGTAATCACTCAGCACATAGCGCGCAACGAGCGAGCCGCACTCCACGCACCGCACATACACCGACGTCGGCTTGCCGGGCTCCCTCGCGATGAGGCAGTGCACGTCGAGCGAATCGCATTTCTGACAGCGTTGCCGATGGACTTCCATTGCGTGCTCCCGAGCCGACGTGCTACGCAGCCAGCGTGCTCCACCACCACAGGCCGAGCGTGTACGTCACGATGACGCCCGAGACCGTCACAAGCAAGCCCGGCTTCATGAGATCGACAGATTTGATCTCGCTCGAACTGAACGCGATCGCGTTGGGTGGCGTCGAAATCGGCAGCACCATCGCAACCGAGCACGACACCGCAACGCCAACCATGACCAGCTTGGCATCGCCATACGCAAGACCGAGCCCGGCGATAACCGGCAACAACAGGTTGGCCGTGGCCGTGTTGCTCATCACGCTCGACATCGCGCAGCCAAGCACGCCGACCGCGACCGCCAAGCCGATGATGCCGAGTTGCTCGGTCGGGAGCCCGGCGACGAGCCAATCCGCTGTGCCGCTCGTCTCGATGACGCGGCCAAGGCACAGCCCGCCGCCCATGACAAACAGCACGTCCCACGGCAGGCCGCGGAAATCAGGCGTCCGCAGCACACCAGTCGTGAATAGCACCAGCACCGGGATCAGCGCGATCGTCCCTGAAGATAAGCCGTGCACCGCACCGGTCAGCCAGCCCAGCGCGGTGACAAACGCAGTCGCGACCGCGAGCCACGCGCGCCACGTCATCGGGCTCGGCTCGCTCGCGAGATCGATCGCAAACTCGCTTTGCTGCCGACGCACGTAAACGAGCCACAACACAAAGAACGCCAGCGCGAGCAAGACAACAACGACGGGTATCGCGAGCAACATCCAGCCCCCAAACGTCGGCGCCTCGCCGATGCGCGCGAGATACGTCAGCGCGATGGCATTGGGCGGCGTGCCGATGGGCGTGCCGATACCGCCGATGTTGGCTGCGAACGGAACCGCGAGCACGATCGCTTTGCGTCGCCGGTCGCCGCTCGGCAGGCTGTGCACGATGGGCATCACGAGCGATAGCACCATCGCCGTCGTCGCCGTATTGCTCAGCCACATCGATAGAAACGCTGTGACGAGCATGATCGCGAGCAGCAGCTTCGTGAGTGAATCGCCAGCCAGACGCAGCACCGCCTTGGCGAGGCGTTCATCGAGCCGATGGCTGTGCAACGCTGCTGACAGCACAAAGCCGCCGAGGAACAGCAGGATGATGTCGCTGAAGAACGGCGACAGAAACACCGCCGTGGTCTGCGATCCGCCCGCAGCCTGCAGCTCCGGCAACAGCCATGTCGTGCTCAGCGCGAGGATGACAAAGCCGGTCAGGAACAACGGCACCGCCTCGGTGACCCACAGCGTCGCCGCGATCACCAGGATCGCCACGCCGATGTGCGTGGTCGGCGTCATGCCGAAATCAACGAACACCTCAGCCTGGGCAAGCAATAGCGACACCATGATCGCGATGCAGACAAACACCCGGACTACAAGCTGCCGATCAACCCGCATACGTCCCCCGGCCAATCGCGTGCGACTGCTAGATCTTACAGCCCGTACACCGGCCGAAGCTTGCCGCGTAGGTACCGCATCAGCGGCTCATCGCTCAACGCCTTGCCGGTAATCCGCTCGCACAACTCGCCGGCTTCGTACCGCCGGCCCTGGCTGTAGATGTTGTCCGTCAGCCATTCGCGGATCGGGCCAAACTCGCCCCGCTCGATCCTCGGGCCGAGCTGCCCGAGCTCCGCCTCCATCGCCTCCGTGAACTGCGCGGCGTAGAGGTTGCCCAGCGTGTACGTCGGGAAGTACCCGATCAGGCCGAAGCTCCAGTGCACGTCTTGCAGGCAGCCGCGCGCATCATCCGGCACGGGCACGCCGAGCAACCGCTCGAATCGCTCGTTCCATGCACCCGGCAAGTCGGCCACAGACAGTTCGCCCGACACCAGCGCCCGCTCCAGCTCAAACCGAAGCATCACGTGCAGGTTGTACGTCGCTTCGTCGGATTCGACACGGATGTAGCTCCGCTCGACGACGTTCGCTGCGCGGTACAGCTCGTCGGCCGTGGTGTGCGCATAGCCGTCGCCGAATAAGTCTTTCACGGTCGGCGTCAGCCAACGCCAGAACTCCGCCGAGCGCCCAACGATGTTCTCCCAGAATCGGCTTTGGCTCTCGTGGATGCCGAGGCTGATCGATTGGCCGAGCGGCTCGCCGAACCGTTCCGCCTTCGGCAGGTTCTGCTCATACAGCCCGTGCCCACCCTCGTGCATCGTGCTAAACAACGCATCGCCGACGCCCGCCTCGGTGTAGCGCGTGGTCAGCCGCGTGTCGCCCGGGCCCACGTCCTGACAGAACGGGTGCGCCGTGACGTCAAGCCTGCCGGTGTTGAGATCGAATCCAAATGCCGACAGCACGTGCCGGCCGAGCTCCGCCTGCGCCGAGATCGCGACGGGCCGTTTAAACGGCTCCAGGCTCGGCGGATTCGGCGCATCCATCAACTCCGCAACAAGCTCCGACAACTGGTTGCCGAGCGGGCCGAATACAGCCTCGATCTCGGTCGCCCGCGCGTTCGGCTCATACTCATCGAGCAGCGCGTCGTACAGCTCGCCGTCGTCGGGCGTGCCCCAGCACTCAGCCTTCTGCCGCGTCAGCTCGAGCATCTTCTCAAGATGAGGCTTGAACGCAGCGAAGTCGTTGCTCGCGCGGGCTGCTTTCCAAGCATCCTGCGCGATGCTGCTGGTCCGGGCGATGTTGGCAACAAGCTTGCTCGGCAGCTTGGTTTCGCGATCGAAATCCCGCTGCATGCGCGCAACGTTGACAGCCGCGACGTCATCGCTGCCGACTTCGTCCGCTGCCTGCGCAATGAGGTCAGCGAGTTCAGACGCCGTCTTGCGTTCATGCACAAGCCCGGCCATGGCAGCCATCTGCTCAGCACGCGCCTCGCCGCCACCCGCCGGCATGTACGTCTCTTGATCCCACGACAGCACGCTCGTCACCGAGGCGAACACCGCCGCTTCGCGGAGCTTCGATCGAAGCGTTTCGTAGGCCGAAGTATCAGTCACCGTCATTCCCAAAGTCTCCGCGTACCCCAAGTCATTCCTGCGATCTCTTCTGTCGCCGCATCACTCTTCAAGCGCATGCCCGAGCGAGATCAGCGTATACGCGGTGATCAGCACGGGGTCGTACTCAAGCCATCGCCGAGCGACGGGCCGGAACGAGCCGTCGTCCTGCTGCAGCGTCGCGAGTTGCTGCACCAAATCCTCCGCCCATCGCCGCTCGACAGCAGCCCCGCCATCGCTCGCCACCTGCAGCGTGTCGTCGTCCCACGCATCAAGCGCCCGGCCGAAAACGAGGATGTAGTAGTAGTAGCCGTCATCACCGAGCTCGGGATTCTCGCTGAGCGTGTAGTGCGCGCGCAACCAGTCAAACGCCGCTGCCACCCGCTCATCCTCAGCGTCAAGATCGGCGTACACCAAGCTCTTAAAGCCGGCGTACGTCATCGACCCATAGCTCCGCAGCCGGCTTGCGCGGGTGCCATCGCTCAAAGTTTCGATCATCTCCCCGGCCTTCGATTCCCCCACGCCGATCTGCTCGCCGTTCGGGCTCGTCGAATACACAAACCCGCCCTGCCGCGAGCCCTCCGCGTACGGCATGTCGTTCACGCTGTCGAGCATCTGCGTCCGCTGCAAAAACACCAACGCCCGTTGCACCGCCTCACCGTCCGACTCATACCCCGCATCCTCCAACGCCTGCAGAAACAGCGTGAGGTTGCTCATGTCCGGTCGGCCCGAGTTGCCGTAACCCACGCCGCCGAAGAACGGATGGTCCTCATCGATCGTCTCGCCTTCAAGCGTCGGCCCACCCTCGACGCCCCACTGCAGCTTCAACAGAAACGGCAGCGCCTTCTCGACCGCCTCGCGTGCCTCAGCCGTATCAACACGGCTGAGGGCACTGACCGAGCACGCCGTGTTGTAGCTCGGCAGGATGCCCGCATGAATGCCGCCATCCGGCTGCTGATTGCTCAGCAGATACCGCACCGCTGCGCGCACCGTGTCGTCGTCAGCCCCGATCTCCGGATCCAGCAGCATGCCGTTCAGCGCGAGCGCCGTGATCGCCGGAAACTCGGGCCCTCCGCCGGCGAGCGACCACGCACCCGTCTCGTCGTCCTGCGCTTGCCGAAGAAACTCAATCGCCCGGTCGCGCATCGCCTCAGCCTGCGCGCGCACATCGTCAGACATCCGCTGCGCGTTGCACACCGTCGCGAATGCTGCGCACAACATCACCGCTGCCCAACGCATCATGCCGCTCGTCATTGCATCACCCCTTCGTTTGAACACACAACCCGCGTGACCATCGCCGTTGCGACGACCGCCGCGGTCTCCAGTCGCATCACGTTCGGCCCGAGCTTCACGATCGACGCACCGGCGTCGCGCGCCTTCTCAAGCTCGCCGTTCGTCAGCCCGCCCTCGGGGCCGATCACCACACGCACAACATCCGCTTCGACTGTCGGCATCGCGCCGCCCGACGCATCGGCCACGAGCACCGCCTCGCCGTCGCGCGGCTTGATCGCATCCGCGAATCGCGTCGGCTTGCCGATCTCCATCGCCCACGCCCGGCCGCACTGCTTGGCCGACTCGTCGCACACCCGCTCCAGCCGGTGCAGCTTCTTCTCCCGCGGGTCCACCACCGTCCGGCTCGCGATCAATGGCGACCACGACGACGCCCCGACCTGGCTCAGTTGCTCGACCATGGCATCGACCCGAGGCCCCTTGGGCGCCGGCGCCAGCACCCGCACCTCCGGCCGCGCTGGCTTGAACCGCTCCACCGCGGTCGCCCGAGCGGTCATCCGCCAAAGGCTCTTGCCGCCCGATCGCCCGAGCTTGTCGAAGCCGGTGATCTCCGCCTCGACCACGAGCCCCCGGCCGTCCATCAGCACCACCGCCGACCCCGCCTCCAGCCGCTTCACGCGCAGCGCATGCTGCGCCTCGTCGCCCTCGACGCTGACCAGCGAACCCGCAGCGGGCTCCGGCAAGTCGTGGATGAGCACGCGATGCACCGCCAACAAATGCCTCCGACAGCCGAAGCCAGCCCGCAGAAATATCCGAACATCTCACCAACGAAAGCCCGAAACGCGCCCAATCGACGCCGATCGGCCATCATGACGCTCGCCGATCCCAGCCTCGGCCTTGAGCGAGTTCTCGGTCCGACCGATCATGGTACCGGAGACCAAAGCCCTCGACGCAGCCCCGCGTGCCCACGCAGCCAGACCCGATGTCCGAAACGACGCCGCAAAATCCCGACAGCCAGACCGCCAACGATGACGGCTCGCTGTACGAGCGCATCGACGAGCTGCTCGCGGAGATCGACGAGGCCTGCGAGACCATCGAAGCCCGGTTCGACCCCGATACTGATCCGCCGGTCGCCGACGCAACGCCGCCCGCTGCGGATGCCGATCAGACCCTCGAGACCGATCCGCCAGCCCCCAGCGCAACCGACACGGAAGACGCCACCGGCGACACCGAAGATGCACCCGCAGCCGAGGACGAAGCCGAGCTGCTGGCTGCCATCAACGCGCAACTGAGCGATCTGTCCGGCAGCGGATCATCGGGCAATGCACCCGAAGGCGTCGAGGCCAGCGAAGACGAGGACGAACTCGAAGCCATGGCCCGGCGATTGCTCGAAGCCGAAGCCGAACCAGAACCGGAACCAGACCCCGAGCCAGACCCCGAGCCAGAGCCAGAACCAGAAGCTCAAGCCGAAGCCGAGCCAGACGCCAGCGAAGACGACGCCTCGCCGCCAGCCGAGACTGCCAAGAAGCCGGTCGCGTTCGACGACAGCACGCCGATGCTGCTCGATGAAGAACCCGAGCCCCAATCGAAAGCAGAGTCAGCACCGGAAGCCGACGCCGAACCCGAACCGGAAGCGACAACCGCAGAAGCACCAGCCGACGCAGCAACAGACGAGGCACAACCGAAGCCCGCGTCAGATTCAGCAGCCGAACCCGCACCGGTCGAACACTCCGCCGAGCCGGGCAAAGCGAAAACGCCCGGCAGGCGCCGATCAGCCCTGCGACCCAAGCTCGAAGCCGTGGCTGCCAAGGCTCTCGCCCCCGTTGCCGACCTTGTGCAGGATCAGCCGCCGAAGATCCGCGACTCGCTCGGCTGGATCGGCTCCATCACCGTCTTCTGGGCGTTGTGCCTGTGGGCGTACGTGCTGCTTTTCCGCTCGCCGAGCGTGCCGCCGCAGACCGCAACGCCCGTAGGCCTCATCGACAACACCACCACACTGCCGCCGTCCGCCGACGCGGGCACACCGCGGCGATAGCTCGCTTAGAACTCCGCCTGCTTTGGTGCTCTCGGGAATGGGATCACGTCGCGGATGTTCTGCATGCCCGTCGCGAATTGCACCAGCCGCTCGAAGCCCAGCCCGAAGCCCGCGTGCGGCACGGTGCCGTACCGCCGAAGATCACGGTACCACCAATAATCGTCCTTCGGCAGGCCCATCTCGTCGAGCCGTGCATCGAGCACATCGAGGCGCTCCTCGCGCTGCGAGCCGCCGATGATCTCGCCGATGCCCGGCACCAGCACATCCATCGCAGCCACGGTTTCGCCCGGTGCGCCGTCCGTGCCCGTATCGTTCATGCGCATGTAGAAGGCCTTGATCTGCTTGGGATAGTTGATCACAACCACAGGCTGCTTGAAGTGCTCCTCCGTCAAGTACCGCTCGTGCTCGGACTGCATGTCCAGCCCCCACTCCACCGGATACTCAAACTTCTTCTTCGCCTTGCCCAAGATCTCGATCGCCTCCGTATACGGCAGCAACCGGAACGGCGTCTCGATCACATGCTTCAGCCGATCGATCAGCCCCTTCTCGATGCGCTCATTGAAGAACGCCATGTCGTCAGCCCGCCGCGTCAAAACATCGTCGAGCAGATACTTCAGCATCTCCTCAGCCAGCTTCGCATCGTCGTGCAGATCGGCAAACGCGATCTCCGGCTCAACCATCCAGAACTCAGCTAAATGCCGACTCGTGTTGCTGTTCTCAGCCCGGAACGTCGGCCCAAACGTGTACACCCGGCTGAGCGCACAGCAATACGTCTCCACGTTCAACTGACCCGACACCGTCAGGTTCGCTTCTCGGCCGAAGAAATCCTGACTGAAATCAACGCCGCCGTCTTCGTCCTTTGGCGGGTTCAGCGCATCGAGCGTCGAAACGCGGAACATCTCGCCCGCGCCCTCGCAATCGCTCGCTGTGATGATCGGCGTGTTGACGTAATAAAATTCACGCTCATCGAAGAAGC
This sequence comes from Planctomycetota bacterium, assembly GCA_039208875.1. Lineage (GTDB taxonomy): Bacteria > Planctomycetota > Phycisphaerae > Phycisphaerales > UBA1924 > JBCCQU01. The sequence continues at coordinate 1,451 of JBCCQU010000049.1, read as the reverse complement.
GGTGAATACCCGTCGCGAGCGCATGCCGAACGCGTGCAACCGCGCCGAACGTGTTGGTGCGCGCGCGGAGGTGTGCGACCTCGCGGAGATACTCGAACGTGTGCCGCTTCGCCGAAGCCGGGTAGGTATCCGGGTCATCGACCATGCCAACGACGCGAATCGCTGACGCTTTCAGCTCAACGGTCTGGCCCTTGCCCTTGCTCTCGACCAGCTCGCCATCTGCCTCGATCGCGCAGCCCGTGGTCAGGTGCTGCACCTCGCTCGCGTAATTCTCGATATCAGCCGGCGCAACCACCTGCAGCGTGCCGAACGTCGTGCCGTCGTGCAGCGCGATGAACGACAGCCCGGCCTTGGAATCCCGCCGCGTGCGCACCCAGCCCTTCACCGTCGCCCCGCCGCCGGGCCCCTTGGCCATCACATCTTTCACCGTCATCCACGCCATCACCGACCTCCGGGGCACACGCGTCCGCCGCAATCGGCCGATCGTCGGCCTCGATCGCGGGCGGGGGCCCATAATACGCCTACAAATCCCTGAAATAGCGACAGCATTCTGCCCAACAAACGGCGCGGGCAAGTCCGCGGAAGACGGGAGAACACACCATGTGGATGACGATCATCGTGCTCGGCCTCACCGGCGCTGCGTGCCTCGGCTATCTCGCCTTCGTCACGAAGCACAACGCCCTGCGCATCACCTTCGTAGCCGCAACTGTGGTTGTCCTGATCGCGACCCTGGTGATGAGCTCCGTGCGCTTCGTTCCCGCAGACCGCGTCGGCATCGTGACCAAGAACGCGCTCGGCCCATCACTCACCGACGGTCGCATCGTCGCGACCGATGGCGAGATGGGTGTGCAGGCCGATGTCCTCGCACCGGGTTGGCACTTCGGCTACTGGCCCGTGCTGTTCGATATCGACACCGTGCCGCTCACAGAGATCCTCGCCGGCCAGGTCGGCCTCGTCGAAGCGCGCGACGGCGTCCCGCTCGATGAAGGCCAGCTCTTCGCGCCCGAGGTCACCTCGGCCGAGTTCAAACGCAAGATCGAAGATGCCCGCCACTTCCTCACCGAGGGCCAAGGCCGCAAGGGCCCGCAGTCCAACGTGCTTACGCCCGGTAGCTACCGCATCAACACCAAGCTCTTCAACGTACGCACCGTCTCCGCGACGCAAGTGCCCGAGGCCGCGGTCGCTGTGCTCAAAGCCAACTTTGGCGACACCCCCACCATCGAAACGCAAGTCGGCGATAACGATCAGCCCGTGCTGCTCGCCGGCCCCAATGAGCGCGGCGTGCGTGTCCGCGGTGAGGTTAGCTACGACACTAACAACAATAGCGTTACATTCTCACCGCTGGCGCCGCTCGCTGAAGGGACAGCATTCACGATGACGCTCGATGGCGTGCGTGATGTGGCAGGCAATACGGCACCGACGATCAACGCGTCGTTCCGGACGTTTCTGGC
>JBCCQU010000048.1:0-10094 GCA_039208875.1 Planctomycetota bacterium | reverse complement strand
CTGGTGGAGAGCGACCGTGCGAGGCCGTCGAGCAGCCAGGGCGGGTCAAGCCCTTCAAGCACGACCGGGGCTGGGAATGACTTCTGGCAACTCGGCGGGCGCGCGGCGATGAAGCGTGCGGCGGCTGCTTTGTGGTCGCCGAGGCACCGCCACGCATCGGGACTCGGCAGGTTGTCGTCGTTGGGTTCGGCGAAGCGCACGATGTTGCCATCGATAGCGCGGACGGCGGTTTCGGTGCGCACGCGGCGGACGAACTCCGGCCAGGCGTCTGCAAGTGCTTGAGCGACGTGCGGCCGGGTCGCCCGCAGGGCTCGGGCGTTGCCTAGTGCGGTGGCGAGACGGGATTGCGCGGTGATCCGATCGTCCGGCAGGCGATCGAGGACTCGAGTAAGTGCCCGGGCTTCGCGGGGCGGCTCCGGCGTTTGCAGCAGCGGTGCTAGCGCGATGGCGGCGGGTGTGCGGAGCCCGAGGCGGCTGAAGGCGGCAGCGACGAGCAGGCGGACCTCGGCGTCGTGCGGCACCTGGGCGAGCGCGGCGACACCAAGCGGCAGGAATTGCCACGGCGGGGCCTGGCGGCCGAGCGCGATGACATCGGCGCGCGTCACAGCATTGCGGTTTGTGGGGGCAAGGGCCGCCATGCCGGGACATCGGCTGTGGGCGGGCCAGCGGGTGAGTTTCTTGCGCTCGGGTTTGCGCGGCCCGGCTAGTCGGCGTCATCCGGCGGCGGGCCTGTCTCGTGCACGGCGTCCTCGGGGTCGGCGGGTGGAGGCGGCTCGGGCGTGTGGCTTGCCACGACCGGCTTGCGCGACTCGGGCTTTCCGGGGCGTGCCATCTTGATTTCGATGGCTTCCGGCACGTGCAAATCGCGCTGCGGGAAGGGGATGCCGATGCCGTCGGCGTCGAAGCGTTCCTTGACCTGCCGCATGAGGTCCCAATAGACGTCCCAGTAGTCCTCGGTTTTGACCCAAGGCCTCGCGATGAGGTTGACCGAGCTGTCGGCGAGTTCGTGCACGCGGACGACGGGGGCGGGGTCGTCGAGCGTCTTGGGATGAGCGGCGAGGACTTCTTCGAGGACGCTGACGGCTTTGGCGATCTCGGCGTTGTAGGCGATGCCGAAGGTGAAATCGATGCGTCGGGTTCGGTTGCCGGTGGCGTTGGTGATGACGGCGTTCCAGATCTGGTTGTTGGGGACGAGCATGATCTGGTTGTCGAAGGTGAGGATGGTGGTGGAGACAAGGTTCATGGCTGAGACCTTGCCGAACACGCCGCCAGCATCGACGACATCGCCGACGTCGAACGGGCGATTGATGAGGATGAGGATGCCGCTGGCAAAGTTGCTGAGCGTGCCCTGCAGCGCGAGGCCGATGACGAGGCCTGCGGCTCCGATCATGGCGAGCAGTGGGCCGGTATCGACGCCGATGGCACCGGCAGCAATGACGACGCCGATGATGAGCAGGACCTTCTGCACAATGCCGGCCACGACGGGGCCGAGCAGCGTTGAGGTCTTGGGAACACGGTGAACGGCGAGGCGGGTGATAAAGCCGGCGACTCGGCTGGCCAGCCAGAACAGCAGCACGATGCCGATGAAGCTGAGGGCCTTGCGGGCAACGAGCAGGCCACCGGACGGGCTGGTGATCCACTGCGCGAGTTGCACGCGGAGCACGGAGATATCGGAGAAGTTGAGTCGGCGTCCGGTGGATGTGGCGATGTAGTCGATGTAGGTCTGGGCGTCTTCGCCGCGCCGCTTGCACAGCTCGATCGCGACGCGCATGCGGTCGACGATCGCGGTGATGATGCGTTGCTGGTCTTCAGCTCGCTCGGCGAGTGCGAGTTTGATGTCGCTGAGTTCGACGTCTTCGGGCGGCAGGCCGAACACGCGGGCGCCCTCGTCGCGGACGGTCACGCTCTGTTCGAGCTTGGCGGTGTTGTTGAGCAGGACATCGATGTAGATGCGTTTGGCGACCTCGGCCTGCAACAGCGTGCGCCAGGCTTCGAGACGTTCGAGGACTTCCTCGGTCGAGAGCGGCTGGAGTTCGAGCTCGACCTCGGTCACGGGAACGTCCCACGGCTTGGGGCGTTGGTGCGTTGGCGGCTCGGCTGCCACGATGTTGACAAGCTCGTCGACGCGGCGGAGCGGAACGTCGGCCGCTGTGACTGGCGCGGGCTCGTCACCGACGAACGTGACGCGGAGGTCTGGTCGCAGGCCGGCGACAGCGTTGAGATAAGCGCGGTCGGCTGCGACATCGCCGCCCTTGGCCTCGATGGCATCGAGCACGGCCCTCGCGCGCGCACCGAGCAGCTTCTTCTGGATGAGCAGGGCGATGGTCTGGCTCGCGAGCTGTTCGGATTGCTCGGGGTCTGGCTCGCCGGATTTGGTCAGCCGGAGCCGTTGGACCATGATCTCGGCAAGCGAGGCCGACGAGGTGCGGACCTCGGCCAGGACCGACTCGTTGAGTGCCTCGAGCTCCGGCAGTTCGAGCGGCACGAGGCGAAGGGCGAGTTCGTCTTCCGGGATCTGGATGATCGGAGTGTCGGCCCAATCGGCTGCCGGGCTCGGCGGCGGCGACTGCGCAACAACTGCCGACGTCGAAAGCAAAACAAGTGAAAGAACCGGCAACAGGCGAACAAGCAATCGCATCGGCATGAGCTCCGATGATTTCGGGTGAACGTCGCAGGATACGCAGGCCGCGGCGTGGCTCGCGGGTCGACTCGGAGCTGTGCGTGGTTGCGGCAAGGGGTGGCGCGGAGGCGATGATCTGGCCGATAGGAATCGCCTATGGGCGAGGGTGCTGAAAGCATGGGCGACGGGCGTATCACCAGCGGGGCGGGTGATCGGATGATGGAGCTGCGCCCGACTCGCCCCGCAGCCAAGATTCTGACTTCGTTCGGTTTGCAGCGGCTCCGCGAAGAGGCCCGCGAGGCCGGGCAACGCGTGGTGCACTGCCACGGCTGCTTCGACATCGTGCACCCCGGACATATTCGGCACCTTCGGCATGCGCGCACGCTGGGCGATGTGCTTTTGGTGTCGATCACGGGTGATGAGCAGATCAGCAAGGGCGCGGGCCGGCCGCTGATTCCGGAAGGTCTGCGGGCGGAGAATCTGGCTGAGCTTGACTGCGTGGATTGGGTGTATGTCGAGCGTCGGCCGACGGCGGCGGAACTGCTGACTGAGGTCGGGCCGGATGTGTACGTCAAGGGCAAGGAATACGAGCGGAGCGATGATCCGCGCTTCCTTGCGGAGCGGGCAGCGGTGGAGCGGGCAGGGGGGCGAGTTGTGTTTAGCTCGGGCGATGTGGTGTTCAGTTCGTCGGCGTTGATCCGTGCGATCGAGCGTGATGCGAGCGGCGGCGGTGCCGAGGTCGGCAGCGATACCGGATTGCAGCGGCTGCTCGCACGCGATGAGCTCTCGAGCGATCGGCTGATCGACCGCGTGCGGGCCATGCGTGGCCGACGGATGGTGATCATCGGCGAGGCGATGCGCGAGACGGATGTGTTCTGCGATCGGCCGACGGTCGACGCGGATAGCCCGGTGCTGGGGCTTCGGCCGATCGAGCAGCGGAGTGTGGATGCCGGTGCTGCGATGGCAGCGATGCACGCGGCGGCGCTCGGGGCGGAGACGGTGCTGGTCACGGCGTTGCCCGGTGGTGCGGAGGGCGAAGGTCTGCAGAGGCGGCTTGAGGCGGCTGGCGTCGAGGTGCGGGCGATCGAGGCCGATGTGCTGCCGGAGCGGCGGCGGTTCCTGGTCGGTCCTCAGCCCGTGATGACGCTGGAGCCGGCAGAGAACGCCGGGCTCGATGCGGGCAGGCAGGACGCGCTTGTGCGCACGGCGGCGGAAGTCATGGCCGGTGGTGCCGATGCGGCGGTGTTGGTCGACGAAGGCCTCGGGCTGTTGTCTGCGGGTGTGATCGCGGGGGTGCGCGGCGTGGTGCGCTCGGGTGCGGCTCGGCTGATCGCACGGATCGGCGGCTCGGCGACGGCAGCGGCTGAGCTTCGACGCGCAGATGTGCTCATTGCCAGCGAGGCCAAGATGCGCGAGCTGGCCGGCGTGCCGAGCGACGGCCTGCCTGTGGCGGCGTGGCGGGTGCTGACGACGACGCGGAGTGTGGCAGCGGTGGTGACGCTGGGGTCGGAGGGCTTGGTGGCGTTCGAGCCGTTGGCGTTGACCGTCGAGGCCGAGGCAGCCGACCCGCACCGCAGCAGGGTGATCGGCGAGCCGGTGCCGGTGCTCGGGCCGATGGCGGTGGATAGCCGCGGCAGTGAGACGGCGCTGGCGGTCATCGCCGGGGCGGCGATGGGTGCGGGTGCGGGGCTGGTCGAGGCATCGTTCCTCGGCGCAGCGGCATCGGCTGTGCAAGGCCAGAGGCTCGGGCAGCAGGTTGTGTCCGGTGACGACATCCGCCGAGCGGTGCAACGGCTGCACGCGGCCAACCTCACGCTGGAGCGCACGCCGACTGGCAGCCCGGCAAGCACGGGCGCAGCATGATCGCGAACGTGGCTGTGGACGAGACGGAGAGCTGAGCGATGGCGGCTGCGGAACTGACGACAACTGATCTGCCGACCGTGGCATTCGTGCTGCCGACACGCAATCGGCCCGGTCAACTCGCGACGACGCTGGAGCGGATCGCGGCTGTCGGCGCCGGGCCGTCGTGGCGGGCGATTGTGGTCGACAACGCATCGAGCCCGCCGGCGCACGCGCCGAAGTACCTGCGCGACCGCGTCGAGGTGGTTCGGCTCAACGGCAACCGGGGCACGGCGGCCCGGAACATCGGCGTGCGGCGAGCCGGGCCGGGCGCGGCGTGGATCGTGATGCTCGACGATGACTCTTGGCCGATCGACGCGGGATTCCTCGCAGCGCTGCGCGACATGCCCGATGACGTCGGCGCGGTGATGGCCGACGTGTGGCTCGAGCCCGATGCCGATGGAAATCCGCGACGCGAATCGGGCGGCTTGCCCGAGGTTTTTGTGGGCTGCGGCGTGGCGATCCGGCGCGAGGCGTATCTGGCACTGGGTGGGTACGACGCGAGCTTCGGGTATTACGCGGAGGAGTACGACCTTGCCGCGAAGCTATTGATGGCCGGATGGCGGACGGTCTTCGATGATCGCTTCCGTGTTCGGCACGCGAAGGTCGAGGCAGGCCGCGACATGAACGCGATCCTTGGCCGGCTTGTGCGGAACAACGGCTGGGTGATTCAGCGATACGCGCCCGATGCTCAGCTCGCTGAGCGTTTGGCGGAGAACGAGCGGCGGTATCGCGAGATCGCGGAGCGTGAGGATGCGCTCGCGGGATACGAGGCCGGACTGGCTGAGCTTGGGGCGACGATCGCGTCGCAGCTGCGCACGCCGATGAGTGAACCGCAGTGGGATCGGTTCACCGGCGTCGCGGCTGCGCGCGTGGCCCTCGGCAGGGCTGCGGAAGCAGCACCGATGCGCACAGCTGCCGTCGTCGAGCGCGGCAAGAACGCGTGGGCGGTCGAGCGGGCGTTGGCGGAAGTTGGCGTCGCGATGGTCGATGAGCCGGCGGCTGCGGACGCGGTTGTCATCGGCACGATGTCGCCCGGGCCGATGCTCGATGCAGCGGCGCGGTGGCGAGGTCGGCACGAGCGGGTGATCGTGCCTTGGGTCTCGGCAGCGGAGGTCGCGGGGATGGAGCCGGTGGCTGTGGCCGCGGCAAAGCAAGAAGACGCGCGAGGTGTCGATCGGGCGGCGTGAAAGAAACTGTCAGCGGCTGACGGTCTCGATCAGCTCGGCGATGGCGGCCCGTTGGCCGGGCCACATGAAGTTTGCAGCGACCTCAGCCTGTCGTATCCATCTATGGCCGTCGTGCTCGTGGTTGAGCGTCGGCTGCCAAGACGGCGAGACCTCGGCTGCGAAGCGGGGGCTCAGCACGATCTGGTCCTTCTCGGGCAGGAAGAACGGATAGACCTGTTCGAGCGCGAAGAAGCGGATGAGATCGGCGTGCGACGTTGCGAGGCCGACCTCCTCGGCCATCTCTCGCTGCGCGGTTTCGGTGGCTGTCTCGCCGGGCTCGATGTGCCCCATGATCGGCTGCCACGTGCCGTCGAGCGGTGCGCGGCTGCGTCGGAGCTGTAAGAACTCGATGCCGGTGCTCGTTTGGCGAAAGACGTAGACATCGACGATGTCGGTTCGCAGCTTGGGCCCGGGCCTGCTGTGATCCGCGGTCACGGGACGATGTCCGCAACGGGTGCGAGGACTGAAGCCTTCACGAGCGTCTCGGCCCACTCGGCCTCGGGATTGGAATCGGCGACGATGCCGGCCCCGACCGGATACTCAAACTCATGGCCTCGGATGATCGCGGTGCGGATCGCGACGTTGGCATCAAGCCGACCCGCGTCGTCGATCACCACGACCGAGCCGCACCACGGGCCGCGGGTGAAGGGCTCGAGCTCGTCGATGATCTGCATGGCCCGGATCTTGGGCGCGCCGGTGATCGAGCCGGCCGGCAGCGTGGCTGCGAGCAGGTCGACGACGTCGAGGCCCTCGCGGAGTGTGCCCGACACGGTTGCGGTGGCCTGGACGACTGTGCCGTGCGTCTCGATGGTGCGGGGCGCGTCGACCGCCATCGAGCCGAAGTCGGCAACGCGGCCGATGTCGTTCCGCATGAGGTCGACGATCATGGCCAGCTCGGCTCGGTCTTTGGTCGCGGCATCGAGCTCGGCAGCGGCGCCGGCTGCGGTCGGCCGGGTGCCCTTCATGGGCCGAGTCGTCACGCGCCGGGTCGTCGCGTCGTATGTCAGGAATCGCTCGGGGCTCAGCGAGATGATCGTCTCTCCGGACGGCAGGTCGAGAAACGCGCCGTGCCTCGGCTGTGCGATGGCGAACAGCTTGCGGGCGATACCGCGAGCGAACGCGCGCGGGTCGGCTGAGCTCGGCAGCGAGCCGCGGAGGCAGTGGGCGAGGTTGACCTGATAGACATCCCCGACCCGGATGAGATCGATCGCGGCTCGGCATGCGGCGAGGTACGCCGCTCGGCCAGGAAACGACGAGAGCGCGAGCCTCGGCGTTTCGATCGCGGCGTCGGCGGGCGTCGGTGTCACCGGCTGCAGATCGGCCGAGTCAAAGCGATGCAGCTCGATGGCCGGCGGCAGATGTTCGGCTGTGCGAGCTGCGGCCCTGGGCTCCAGCACACGGCCGACGTCGTAGCGGATGAGCCCGATCCAGCCCGACGCGAACGGCGGGCAGTCGGCGTTGCGGGTGCCGGCCAGCACGGTCCGGAGCGAGCCGATAGGGTCGGGATCGGCGTGGCTCGCTGCCCAAGATCGGCCTGGGCTGAGGTCGGGCCGGAGCAGCGCGGGCTGGTGGTCATTGACGCCGGGGTGATCGAGGACGGCCCATGCGAGTGGGGCGGCTCGGTCGGCTCGGCACGCGGGTTCGATGGCCCGGGCCGCGGCGTGATCGGGCGGTTGGTCGGGCTGGCGGTCCAGTGGTGTCGTGCTTTGGGCCGAAGTCGGCACGAAGGCATGCTAGTGGGGCTCGCTTGGGTATGCCGGACCTTCTAGACTGTTGCCCCGTTTGGCGGAGGGTGAACGAGCAAAACCATGTTGGCCTCGATGCTTCTGGTCCGTTTGGGCTGTCGTGTCGGCCGACCCGGCCCCGGCCGAGCCCCGCGGCTCCGGCCCAGCAAAGTGAGCGACACGATGGCGAAGAAGACCAAGAAGAAGGCGTCGAAGAAGGTTGCCAAGAAAGGCGCGAGCAAGAAAGCTGCCAAGCGGACAGCCAAGGCCGGCACCAAGACGGCGAAGACGCACGCCGCTCGCAAGAAGGTGACCAAGAAGACCGCACGCAAGAAGGTCGCGCCGCGTCCGGCTGCGAAGGGCAAGGGTGCCGGCAAGTCCTCGGCCAAGGTCAAGGCCGGCAAGATGGTGTACTACTTCGGCAAGACGCGGACCGAGGCCGACGCCACGATGCGCGAGCTGGTCGGCGGCAAGGGTGCAAACCTGGCCGACATGACGAGCATCGGCCTGCCGGTGCCGCCCGGCTTCACGATCACCACCGAGACCTGCGCGGCGTACAACGACGGCGGCAAGCGCCTGCCGCACGGCCTCATGAACGAGGTACACAAGAACGTCGCGGTCCTTGAAAAGGAACTCGGCAAGACCTTCGGCGACAACGCCAACCCGCTGCTGATGTCGGTGCGGTCCGGTGCTGCGGTCTCGATGCCGGGCATGATGGACACCATCCTGAACCTCGGCCTGACCGACGCGTCGGTCGAGGGTCTCGCTGCCAGCACCGGCAACCGCCGCTTCGCGTTTGATGCCTACCGCCGCCTGATCAACATGTTCGGCGATGTCGTGATGGGCGTCGATCACGAGCACTTCGAGCACGCGTTCGATGAGATCAAGTCGCGCTACCACGCGCAGCTCGATACCGATGTGCCGCTGGAAGGCATGGAAGAGCTGTGCCAGGCGTACAAGGACGTGTTCCGCAGGTACGTCGGCCAGGAGTTCCCGCAGAACCCGTTCAAGCAGCTCGAGCTCGCGATCGAGGCGGTGTTCAAGAGCTGGAACGCCGACCGCGCGGTGAGCTATCGCCGACTGTCGGGCATCAGCGGTTTGCGTGGCACGGCTGTGAACGTGCAGGCGATGGTCTTCGGCAACATGGGCGAGACCAGCGGCACGGGCGTCGCCTTCACGCGTGACCCGTCCACCGGCAAGAACGTGTTCTACGGCGAGTTCCTCGTGAACGCGCAGGGCGAGGATGTCGTGGCCGGCATCCGCACGCCGCAGCCCGTGATCGAGATGAAGAAGTGGAACAAGGCGGTCTACGAGCAGCTCCTCAAGATCAAGACCAAGCTCGAGAAGCACTACCGCGAGATGCAAGACATCGAGTTCACGATCGAGGACAAGAAGCTGTACATGCTTCAGACGCGGACCGGCAAGCGGACGGGTGCTGCTGCTGTGAAGATCGCGTGCGACATGGTGAAGGAGAAGCTGGTCACCGAGAAGGAAGCGGTGCTCCGCATCCCGGCCGGCGACCTCACTCAGCTGCTGCTGCCGCGGTTTGATTCCACCAAGCGTTCGATCACGCGTGTGCTGGCACGCGGCCTGCCGGCTTCGCCCGGCGCCGCGGTTGGTCATCCGGCCTTCACCGCTGAGGAGGCTGTCGAGCGCAGCCGAAGCGGCGAGCAGGTCATCCTCGTTCGCAAGGAGACCAGCCCCGAAGACGTGGACGGCATGCACTCCGCCGCTGGCATTCTCACGAGCACCGGCGGCATGACGAGCCACGCAGCCGTCGTTGCCCGCGGTTGGGGCAAGTGCTGCGTCGCCGGCGCCGGCGAGATCCACATCGATGTCGATCGCGGCGAGTTCACCGTCGGCGACCGCGTGTACTCGCGGACCGACACCATCTCGATCGATGGCTCGACCGGCGAGGTGCTGCACGGTGCTGTGCCGATGATCACGCCGGACGGCATCTCGGGCGACTTCGCCAAGGTGATGCGCTGGGCCGACAAGTATCGCCGGCTCGGGATTCGCACCAACGCCGATGCGCCGGCCGACGCACAGCGTGCCCGCGACTTCGGTGCTGAGGGCATCGGCCTGTGCCGGACCGAGCACATGTTCTTCGACGGCGACCGCATCAAGGTGATGCGCGAGATGATCCTCGCGGAGACGACCGAGGATCGCGAGACGGCGCTGGCCAAGCTGCTGCCGTACCAGCGCGACGACTTCATCGGCCTATTCCGTGCGATGAAGGGTCTGCCGGTGACGATCCGCCTGCTGGATCCGCCGCTGCACGAGTTCCTCCCGCACGAGGACAAGTCGCAGCAGGAGATGGCCCGCACGCTCGGCATCTCAGCCAGCAAGGTGAAGGCCCGCGTCAGCCAACTGCACGAGCTGAACCCGATGCTCGGCCACCGCGGCTGCCGACTCGCCGTCTCGTACCCCGAGATCCAGGCCATGCAGGTCCGAGCGATCACCGAGGCCGCGATCGAGTGTGCGTATGAGCGCGTGCGTGTGCATCCCGAGATCATGATCCCGCTGGTGGGCACGGTGAAGGAACTGACGTTCCTCAAGAACCACCTCGAGGACGAGGCGAAGGCCGTCTTCAAGAAGCACAAGACCAAGGTGAAGTACCTG
>JBCCQU010000047.1:0-10375 GCA_039208875.1 Planctomycetota bacterium | reverse complement strand
GAGGCCGATGACACCGACGCCGATCTGCGCGGTTTCGCGGTGTTGCGATTCGGTCGGTGCTTGCATGGGTGATGAGAGTAGCTGAGTATCGGGGGCGTTTGTGCGCACAACGTACGATGCGGCCATGCGTATCGACGTGCTCACGACATTTCCAGAGATGTTTGCAGCGGAGTCGCCGGCGGCGCTCGGCGTCAGCATTCCGGGGCGAGCGCAGCAGGCGGGGCTGCTCGATGTGTGCCCCACTGATATTCGTGCGCACGCTGACAACAAGCACAACAAGACGGACGATCGGCCGTATGGCGGCGGGCCGGGCATGGTGATGATGTGTCAGCCGATCTTTGATGCGGTGCGGGCCGCGGAGGCGGCGGACGATCGGCCCGCGACGCGGGTGTATCTGTCGCCGCAGGGGGAACGGCTGACGCAGCCGATTGTGCGTGAGCTTGCCGCTTTGCCGCGGCTGTTGATCTTGTGCGGTCACTACGAGGGCGTCGATCAGCGTGTGCTTGATCGGCTTGAGCCGCGCGAGCTTTCGATCGGTGACTACGTGCTGTCGAGCGGTGAGCTTGCAGCGATGGTTCTCATCGATGCGATCGCGAGGCTGCTGCCGGGCGTGCTCGGCGACGACACGTCGGCGCAGCAAGACAGCTTTGATGCGGCGCCGGCGACCAATCCGAACGGCGAAGCGATTGCAGAGAAGCTGCGCGCGCGATGGCTGGCCGAACTCGGCGTTGCGGGTGATGCACAGCTATTGGATTGCCCGCACTACACGCGGCCCCGCGTATGGGATGGCGAGGAGGTGCCGACCGAGCTTCTGTCGGGCGATCATGATGCGGTGGCGAAGTGGCGGCTCGCGCAGATGGTGCAGCGGACACGCGAGCGGCGGCCCGATTTGCTGGACGGGTGAGACTCGTCATCATCAGTGTCTGGTCGCTCGCGCTCCCGGCTCGTCAGGCAGCGCGGGTCTGAAACACTATTGATGGACTAGAAGTTGAAGATGGCGTCAAGCACACGACTGATGATGCCTTTGCTGCCGGCCTTGGCGACTTCGCCTTCGGTGCGTTGGAAGAGCCGCAAGTCGGCGAGGCTCGAAGAGCCGATCGTGTTGTCGAGCGTGACGTCCTCTTGTCGACACACGCCGCTGAGCACGATCTCTTGCAGCTCGCCGTCGGCATTGCTGATGGTCTTGCGGGCCTCGAGCACGAGGTTGCCGTTGGGCTTGACGTCGATGACCTCGGCGGTGATGCGGGCGGTGAAGCGTGAGCCCTGCTCGAATTCGCCGTCGTTGGTGGTCTCGGTGCCGGCTCTGATATCGACGGATGCGCCCCGCTGCGAGTCGCCGTTTTCGAGCTGCAGTTCGAGGAGGTCCCGCAGGCTCGGGAACGCGTTGACCGCGGCCTGGATATCGAATTCCTTCTCGGTCTCGATGGATTGGAAGCTCTCGGCGCGGCTTACTTCGTCGATGATGATGGTGACGAGATCGTGCACCTCGAAGACGGGCGGCTCGGGCACGTCGATGTGCATGAGGCTGCGCGAGCGGACTTCGCGGTCGAGGTCGGGCTCGCCGGTGGATTCGTTGACCGACACCGCGAACGACTGGTTGAACAGGCTCTGGCCCTGGGCGGCTGAAGCGGTGAGTGCGATGGCGAGCGTGATTGCGAATCGCGGTGTCATCTTGCGTTGCCCTCTACGGTGCTGATGGCGCGGCCACGCTCATCGATGCGTGCATCGAAGCGTCGGCCGCTGCCGTCCTGAGACTCAAAGGTGATGCGATCGCCGGCCTTGGCGTCGTTGGTTGCGCGCGCGACGATGTCGACAACGACCGTCGGCGTGACGACGGAAACGGTGACGAGATCGCCGCGGCGAATGGTGATGGGCTCGGCGATGTCGCGTGCAGCGATGACGTGACCGGCGTCGATGGCTCGCTTGAGTTCCTGGCCTTCGATCACGTCGGCTTGAGCGGCGTCGGTACTCGGGCCGATCCAACGATCCTCTATGGTCAGGCTCCCGGTGCTGAGCTTGTCGCCGCGTTGCAGCGCGGACGTGGAGACAGCGACGGTGCGGCGAACGAGCACATTGACGCGAGTTGTGCCTTCGGCGATGACGCGATCACCATCGAAGACGCGCACGGCGAGCGGTAGTCGGTCGGCACGGCCGGTTGGGCGAACCTCGACGACGCGACCATCGCCGGGCGTGGCCAGCAGCGCAGCGTCGCGATCGTCGAACGTGAGACGAAGGTCTTGCGGCTTGGCTTGCAGGATGGATGCGATGCGGCGCGCGATGTCGCCGCGAACTGTGCGCTCGGCCATGTACCGAGTGGCATCGGCGACCGGCTCAGTCTCGGCGGGTGCTTGTTTGCTCGCGGTCTGTGTGGGTGGCTTGTGCCAACGGACATAGCAAGGCCCGCCGCGGACGACGATGCTGCTCGCACGATCGCCGAGCTCGTGGCTGACGAGTTCGCGGATCGTCTCAGCGGTCACGGCGTGCCAGCCGGTGCGGGATTCATCGGGCTCGACGGGAATCGAACCGAGTGACGCGATGCTTGCTGGAACTTCGGCGACGTCGGCGAGCGTGACACGCTGGCCTTCTGCGAGGCGTACCGTGCCGGCGAGCTCGATCGTGTCGCCGAGTGCCGGGCTTGCTGCGAACGTCTGCAGCAGGACGAGCGAAATGACGAGCGTGCGGATCATGGCGAATCAGCGTCGGATCTGGCCGATGGTCTGGAGAGTTTCGTCGGCGGCTCGGATGGACTGGCTGTTGAGCTCGAACGCGCGTTGTGTGCGGATGAGGTTGATGAGCTCGCGTGTTGGGTCGACGTTGGAGGCTTCGAGGAAGCCCTGCATGATGGAGCCGCGGTTTTCTTCGCCGGGGTTGCCGACAAGCGGCGGGCCGCTGGCTTCGGATTTGGTGAAGAGGTTCTCGCCGATCTGCTTCAGGCCTGCGGGGTTGATGAAGTTGGCGAGTTGGATCTGGCCGAGTAGGACGCTGTTGGCATCGCCGGGCGTGCCGCTGAAGATGCGACCTGTGCGATCGACGGAGATGGTCGTCGCGTCGTCGGGCACGTTGATGGCGTCGGCGAGTCGCGGGCCTTCGCTTGTTGCGAGTACGAGTTCGCCATCGGAGTTGACGGTGAAGTTGCCGGCGCGTGTGTAGGCAACGCCGCCCTCGCCGCGATCTGCAGCGATCTCGACGCGGAAGAAGCCCATGCCGTCGATCATGAGATCGAGGGGGTTTTCGGTGGTGATGGGTGCGCCCTGCTCGAAGGCGACCTGCGTGCCGCTGACGCGCACGCCGAGGCCGACGTAGAGCCCGGTTGGCCGTTCGTCGCCGTTGGCGTTTTCGGTGCCGGGCTGCGCACGTTCGATGTACATGAGGTCTTGGAAGTTGGCGCGGCTTCGCTTGAAGCCGGACGTGTTGACGTTGGCCAGGTTGTTTGCGATGACATCGAGCTGCGTGTTGAGCGCGCTCAGGCCGGAGGCGGCGGATTGAAGGGCGATGGCTGCCAACTCTTCGTCCTCTCATTGCGGGCGTGTGCCGCGTGTTGCATTAGCCGGTGCGGGCGAACGTGTTGATCGCCCGGTCGAGCATGCGGTCGTAGTGACTGAGCAAGCCCATGTTTGCGCGTGCGTCGCCGGACGCGTTCTGGATGCGCATGAGTGCGGAGATATCGCTGACGGCTGCCTTCTCGAGCCAGCCTTGACGGACACGGGCCGCAGCCTGCGGTGCGTCTTCGAAGGCTTGCGGGGGTGCTGCGAACATGCCCTCGCCAGCTTTGGTAAGGGCATTGCGGTTTGCGATATCGGTGATCTGGAATCGGCCGACGATCTCGCCGCCTTGCTGGATGGAGCCATCGGGCTGCACGGTGAGCTTGCCGGCTGCGGGATCGATGCGGATGGGTCGGCCGTTGGTGCCGATGACGGGCAGGCCGTTGGCGTTGACGAGTTCGCCGTTGTCACTGACCGCGAATCGGCCGTCGCGGGTGAGGCGGAGTCGGTCGCCGAACTCGGTCGACGCGGCCTGCACGACGAAGAAGCCGTCGCCTTCGAGAGCGAAGTCGAGATCGTTGCCGGTTGATTCGAGGGTGCCCTGCGCAAAGCTGATGCGGTTCGGCATGAGTTGCACGCCCGCGCCGAGTTGTTCCAGAAGTTCGTCAGATGGTTGGTGTTGCAGGCCGTCTTCCTCGCGGACGACCGCCCGCTGACGGACCGCGGCGAGATCGGGCTTGAAGCCGACGGTGTTGATGTTGGCAAGGTTGTTGGACAGGAGGTCCTGCCGGTACATGGAGGTGAGGGCACCGGATGCCGAGATGTAGAGGCCGTTGAACACGCGGGTGGTATCGCAACGGGCGTGCCAGTCCGTCCGGAATGGCCGGGGGGCGGGCAGTGGCGGGCGGCATCGGGCGGCGTCGGTCTGGATTGCGGGCGGTCTGTCGGCTGGGGAGTGGGCAGCGGGCGGCGGCCGGTCTACCATCGAGGCCCTCGCCGGAGATTTGCGATGTCGACCCAGCATCTGATTGAGAGCCTGAACACCGACGCCCTGAAGACCGACATGCCTCGGTTTGACGTTGGCGACACCATCAACGTGCACGTCCGGATCGTTGAAGGCGAGAAGGAGCGAGTGCAGGTGTTTCAGGGTGTGCTGATCAGCCGCAAGGGCCGCGGCATCAACGACATGATCACCGTTCGCCGCGTCGTCGATAACGAGGGCGTGGAGCGGACGTGGCCGATCAACTCGCCGCTGATCGCGAAGTTTGAGGTTGTTCGTCGCGGCGATGCCCGGCGAGCCAAGCTCTACTTCCTGCGTGATCGCGTCGGCAAGTCGCGTCGTCTGCGTGACCGTCGTCGCGGCATGAAGCACGTTGCCGGTCAGGCAACGGTGCAGGGCCGCGGCAAGGGCCGCTGATAAGAGCGTTTCTGCTCAACTGAGTACACATGAAAAAGGCTCGCTACGCGGCGAGCCTTATTTACGTTTGGATGTAGCGGAGTGCTCAGCGGCGGCGGCGTGCCATCGCGAGACCGCCGAAGCCGAGGAGGGCGGCGGATGCCGGCGTCGGCGTGATGACAACGCTTTCGAGTTGTGCGACGACGATCGGCACGGTTCCGCCTTGTGGATCTGCGGGGTTGGGCACGTTGACGCTGGCGCTGCCGCCGACGATGAGGCTGGCGTCGAGTTCGGCAGCGGTCGGGACGAAGCTGTCGTCGAGCAAACCGGGCAGGCCGAAGAAATCGACATCGATGAAGAAGGCCGACTGCGTTGTGACGAGGCCGAGATCGATACCGATTTCATCCTGGACGCTGCCGACACCGTCAGCGAAGGAGACGCTCCCGGTGCCGCCGAACTGCGTGACGATGTCGCCGGGGAACGGCACGGTGCTGACGAGGCTGGTGAGCGGTGCGCTCGATGCGTTGCCGAAGCCAGCTCGCTCGTAGCTCGCGGCGAACGTAATAGAATCGCCAGCCATGACGACCGGGAAGTTCGGGGCGGCGAACTGCACGGTGAAGGTCGAGGTAATCGTGACGATGCCGGCGGATGCCTGTGCGGCTGAGAGTGCTGCGACGGCAACAACAGCGGTACGGATCATGTCGTGTCTCCTCTCCCCGGGTCTGGGGCGTGTGTTGGCTGGCGAAACTTGGACCGCCAGCGGTGACACGAGCGTAGCAGAGCGACCGAAAGATCGACCTCGATCAAACATGCTTCAGCGAGTTGTTTGGCACTTCTGGGGGTTAGCACCGGCCATACACAGGGAGGACACCGCAGCGGGCCACGCCGTTGTAAACAAACAAACAGGGCTCTCGTTCGAGCGAGCCCTGCGTTCGTGTCTGCTGATTCAGGACGTTCAGCGGCGTCGACGGGCAGCGAGCATTCCGCCGAGCCCGAGCAGAGCCGCAGCCGACGGGGCGGGCGTTATCACCACGCTCACCAGGTCTGCCGTGAGTGCCTCGAAGAGCGGTCCGGGGAGTGGACCGTTCGGCAAACTCAAGGAGGCGAAACCACCGGTGATGAGACCGGCGTCCAAATCGTCGAACGTGGGGAGGCCGGTGGTCAGAAGATCCTCGCCGCCGCTGAACGAGATGCTGAAGAAGGACGGGTTGACGGGTGCAACGAAGTCGAGCGCAGTGGAAATGCGGTCGGGCCCGCCTGGGCGGAAATCGTCGAAGAAGCCCATCATCCCTGAAGCGAAGTCGCCGGGCACTGAGAAGATGTCTGTCGGCGTTCCGAACGGAACCGACGTGATGAACGAAGTCACAGGCGGAGAGTTGCCGAATGTGGTGTCTGAGCTGTCATAGCTCAACGAGAATGCGATTTCGTCGCCGACCTCAACGTTGTCGAGTTGCGAATCAGCAAAGAGCGAATCGACAAAGGTCACCCTGAAAATAGACTCGAAGGTGACAGTGCTGGCCGACGCAGCAAGCGTCGAGGCCGCCAAAAGCGAGACACAAGCAGTACGAATCATTTGTTCCTCCTCACGAAACGATGGCGCATATCGCCGATTTGAAGTTACCGCGAGCGGGCCATGATGCCCGTGAGGGCGGAAGAATTTTGGCGGTTTTTGTGGCGTGATGCTCTCGGGTGAGCTGTGAGACGAATCGACTCGCTTAGCACCGTCCGTACACGGGAACGATCCCGCCGCGGGCCACGCGGTTGTCGGGGCTGGCGAGATCGACGATCGTGCGGGCGATGGCTTCGGCTGAGGGCCACTCGTCGTGACTGGCGTCGGGCATGGCTTCGCGATTGGCGGGCGTGTCGAGGATGGACGGCGCGACGGCGTTGACCCAGATGCCGTCGCTGGCGATTTCTTCGCCGATGGCCTGGGTAAACGCAGCGACCGCCGCCTTGCTTGCGGTGTAGGCCGACATTTTCGCGCCTTGCCGCGGCTCGAGCGCCGGACGAGCTGCGATGTTGACCAGTCGGCCCGTGCCGATGTCATCTGTCAGCGGTCCGGCTTCCCGCATCTTCTCGACCGCTGCCCGGCAGCACAGCATGCACGTCACGGCATTCATCGAGAGTTGTTGCTGGATGACGTCCGGCGTTGTGTCTGCGAGGGTGGCGAAAGCAAAGCCGCCGGCAACATGAATTGAAGCCCAAAGCCTGCGCGATGATCCAAACGGCTCGTACAGCGCTGCAACGGTATCGGCGTCGGAAAGGTCCGCCGCTTCGACCATGTCGATGCGGTCGTCACTGCGATGGGCGAAGCGGTCACGATCATCATCGTTGCGATACGGCACGCGGCACTTGCCGCCGCGGTCAAGGACTTCGGTCACGACAGCCTCGCCGAGCGTGCCGGTTCCGCCGGTCACGACGACTTCGAGGTTGCTGAATTGCTGAGCGAGCGTGTTCTTGTCAGACATGCTGCGACTGTAGCGGGCCGACCGTTGATTGCGTCGGTAGCTTGCTCAGCCGTCGGCCTTGTCTTCGCTGTCGTCGCCCGACTCTTCGCTCGCGGCTTCGGCAGCGGCGGCCTTCTCGGCCTCGGCGGCTTCTGCAGCGGCCTTGGCTTCGGCTTCGGCCTTGGCCTTGTCGGCAGCAGCCTGAGCATCGGACTGCGCCGACTCTGCCGCGGCGACGGCCTTCTGCGCTGCATCGGCATCGGCGCCGCTCACTGCAGCCTTGGCGGCAGCAAGGGCTTCGCTCGCTGCGGTCGCGAAGGCTGACAGGTTCGCGTCCGATTCTTCGGCGATCGCTGCGATGGCGCTGACCGCGGCCTCTGCCTTGCCGACAGCCTGCTTGCAAGTCACGCGATCGCGATCGGACTTGCGGTCGGCTTCCCACGTCGCGCGGTCCACGATATCAGCCTTGGCAAGGAAGTCGCGGACGGTGTCACTCGGCTGAGCGCCAACGCTGAGCCAGTAGCGGATGCGATCTTCTTTCAGCGAGACCTGCTTGTCGGGGTCGGTCTCGACCGGGTTGTACCAGCCGAGGTTCTCGATCACCTTGCCGTCGCGGGCACGCCGCTTGTCGATGGCGTTGATGCGGTAGAAGGGACGGTTGCGACGACCGAGACGCTGCATGCGGATGCGGACCATTTGACGAATCTCCTACGGTGTGCGGTGCTTGCTGCGCCGCAGGTCTCGATCGCTGGCATTGGCCCGTGCTTGGACGTGTCTGCCGACCTCGCCTACACGGCGAGACGGTTTCGGGCGAGCGATCGCGAGCGGCAATACTAGGCAGCAGGGCTCGGGCTCACCCGGGGCACGCGAGCAACACCTGTGAACCCGCGGCTGCGATCAGGCGGCGGCGCAATCCGCACAGAGCCCGACCAGCGTGATTTCGTGCCCCGTGACCTTGAAGCCGGCGGGCGCGATGGATTCGACGTCGCCAGAGCAGCCGTGGATGTCGTACACCTTGCCGCAGCTATCGCATCGGAAGTGATGATGATGCTGGGCGGCGGCGTGCGCGAGCTCGTAGCGGGCTGCATCGCCGGGGAGTTCGACAATCGCGAGCGTGCCGTCCTCGGTGAGCCGCTTGAGCGTGCGATAGACGGTGCTCAGGCCGAGGGTGGTGACATCGTCGCCGGCGAGCTCGAGCACTTCGTTTGGCGAGAGTGGGCGTCCAGCCTCCTGAAAGGCCGCGACGATGGCCCGGCGTTGTCGTGTGCTTCGCTCCATACAAGAAAAACTAGGCGTTCGCGGGCTGCATGGCAATTCTGCGGGGATCGCGGCCGAGACGGGCACGGCTGTTGCTTTCCGAGGTCGAGACCCTGTCGGAGACGCGGTTTGATGCGCAAGAACAACCTCATCACGGCATTTGTTGCGGGCCTGCTGGCGTTGCTTGCCGCGCCGGCGTCTGGCCAACTGACAACCGTTCGCGAGATCACACACCTGGCTGGCGAGTCGGAATACGTGCTCCGCGGGCTGGGGCTCGTCGTCGGTCTCAATGGCACCGGCGACTCCGGCGACTCGGTTGCCATGATCGCGCCGCTTGCACGGGTGCTGGAAAACAGCGGCAACGCCGTGCCCGGGCTCGAAGCACTGAGCAGCACCAACAGCGTGGCGCTCGTGATGGTCACATGCGCCATCCCGCGAGGCGGCGCAGCACTCAACGACGCGATTGATGTTCGCGTCGCGGTGATCGGTAACGCATCGAGCCTGGCCGGCGGCGAGCTATTCGTCACGCTGCTGCGTGGCCCGGAGCCGGGCGATCCGGTGTTTGCGACCGCGTTCGGTTCTGTGTCTGTCGATGACGCGGAGGCTGCGCCGACTGTGGGCACGGTTCGCGAGGGCGCGAAGATCACGCGTCCGATCGAGCTCGACCCGCCGGGCGCTGTGTTCGATCTGACCGTGAAGCCTTGGTACCGGGGTTATTCCGCTGTGGCGCAGATCGCAGCGGCCATCAACGACGAGTATCTGCCGACCGCTGCGGGCGGGGCCGACCGCATCGCGAGGGCGATGAGCGACCGCACGGTGCGTGTGATCGTGCCGGATCGCGATCGCGCCGAGCCGGCAGCGTTTATCGCGGATGTGCTATCGACGCCGGTGAATCCGGCTCTGCTCGATCTGCCGCCACGGGTCATCGTGAACAGCCGCAGCGGGACGATTCTGGTGTCGGGCGATGTGCGCATCAGCCCGGTTGCGATCACGCACAATGGGCTGACCATCACGACGACGACCCCCCCGCCGCTCGCGACGCCGGCCGATCCATTGGTCGAGACATCGCAATGGGGCCAGTTGCAAACCGATGCGGACGAAGTCGAGCAGGCGCGGCTGGCCGATTTGCAGGCGACGTTCCGCCAGCTTGATGTGCCGGCACAGGACCAGATCGCCGTGCTGCAGATGCTCAAGAAGATGGGCCATCTGCATGCCGAGTTGATCATCGACTGAGGAGCGAACGCGTGATCGATACCTCACAGAGCGGCTTCCTCAGCTCGCCGACAATGCTGGCCGATGTTGGCCCGCGCATCGGCTCGACGCCGAGCGCGACGGAAGACCGGCGGCAGTTTCTGTCCATGCTCGGCATCGAGAATCGCATGCAAGGACAGAGCGACGCTGCGTTGGCCGATCAGCACCGCGAAGCCGCGGAGGAGCTCGTCGCGGTGACGTTCATCGAGCCGATCCTGAAGCAGATGCGTGAATCGAGCACCGCCCCGCCGCCGTGGGGACCCGGTCCCGGCGAGAAGAAGTTCCGCAGCCTGATGGACGGCCAGGTCGCTCGCGATCTTGTGCAGGCGTCGGACTTTCCGCTCGTTGATCGTCTGGCACGCGATCTGCGTGGGTATGCCGCGAGCGATGCCGCTCGGCCGAGGATGACCGATGTTGAAGCTTGAAACTGAAACAGCAACGCCGCGTGACCCGGCTGGCATTGCGAGCGAGCTTGAGCGTGTGCTGTCGGAGAAGCCCATCGCCTCGATTTGGTACTCAAGATTCTGGTTCACTCCGGAATT
>JBCCQU010000046.1:0-10452 GCA_039208875.1 Planctomycetota bacterium | reverse complement strand
CGCGGTTTGTCGTTCCTCGACATCATCCAGGAGGGCAACACCGGCCTGATGCGGGCGGTCGACAAGTACGAGTACAAACGGGGCTACAAGTTCAGCACCTACGCTACGTGGTGGATCCGCCAGGCGATCACCCGCGCCATCGCCGACCATGCGCGCACGATCCGCATTCCGGTGCACATGATCGAGACGATGAGCAAGCTGCGGAACATCCAGAAGCAGATCTTGCAGGAGACGGGCGTCGAGCCGACGATCGAGGAGCTTGCTGAGAAGGCCGGGATGAACGCTGAGGAATGCCGGCGTGTCATGAAGATCAGCAAGCATCCTGTGAGCCTCGATCGCCCGGTGGGCGAGAGCGAGGACAGCCAGTTCGGCGACTTCATCGAGGACGAGGGCCAGCAGGCTCCGAGCGAGACCGCAGGCCAGGAGATGCTGAAGAAGCGCATCGAAGCGGTGCTCAAGACGCTGACGTATCGCGAGCGCGAGATCATCAAGCTCCGCTACGGCATCGGTGACGGTTACACGTACACGCTCGAGGAAGTCGGCCGAATCTTCAAGGTCACGCGCGAGCGTGTGCGGCAGGTCGAGGCCAAGGCCATTCGCAAGCTTCAGCACCCGGTGCGTGCGCGCAAGCTGCAGGGCTTTGTCGATGGCACGACGTTCGGCGAGCAGCGCGACGAGAGCTTCGCGGCTGAGAACGGCGAAGCGAGCTAGGCGAACGCGTTTCGGTCGTAGCGATGACCCGTGAGTCTGCCATGGACGCACCGTCGCAGCGAAACACCACAAACCCATACGAATCCTGCCCCTGCAGCGCTTGTGCGATGTTGAGCGGCTATCAGATGGCCGGGCGGTCCAGGTGAAACGCCGGGCAAGCTTTCTTGCTTCCATCAAGTTTTATTGCGATTGCAATTATTTACGGACTAGAAAATCCTATAATGGTCTCGTCGGGCTGCGGCGTTACTTGCCGGGTCCGAACCACACGAAGGGGCTTCACATGTTGTCGACCAAGCAACTCGCAGCAACGCTCTCACCGCTCGTCTTGTGTGGCTTGGCTGCGGGACAGGCGATGAACCCGCCGCCACAGTTTGAAGTCCGACTCGAGAGCGATGTCGTCTATCCATCTCTGGGTCTCGACGTCAGCATCGAGGGGCTCAACCTTCCCATGGTGAACGACGCTGGCGATGCTGTGTTCATCGCAACGCTCCGTGATCCCAACGCGAGTCCGCAACTCGTCCCGAGCATTGTCATGCAGCGCAACGGCCAACAGCCCGAGGTTGTTGCCAAGGTTGGCGAGCCGGCTGCGGACTTACCGGGGCTGACATACAGCTCGTTGAGTGACTATTCGCTCAACAGCGTGGGCGACGTGATGTTCCGCGCGCAGGTCGCCGGCCCAGGTGTCTTGGTCGAGAACCGCCAGGCACTCTTCATCTCGCAGGGCGGTGCCACGTCGCTCGCAGCGCGCGAAGGGCAGGCCGTCGCGGGCTTCGACGGCAACTTCACGCTGCAAGATATTTGGTTTAACACGGTGGAGTTCAACACCAACGACCGATTCACCCTCTACGCAGAGGTCCAGGATACAACCGTTCCGTTCGTGTTGATTCACGGGGCCGTGCTCGTCGGCGACCCGGGTGGCAGCCTCGAGGCCCTTGCGATCGATAGGCAGTACCACCCGGCGCTCGGTGAGGCGCTGCGTGGCCCGTATTTTCCTACCGTGGACGATCTCGGCCAAGTCGCGATTCCCTTGACTTATGAAGACTGGGATGATGCCGTCGTGCTGTACACACCTGAGACCGGGCTCGTCGAGCAGTACCATCGGCTCGATCGCTCGAGGAATGACTCTTCGATCCGGCTTCGCGGCTTTCAACAAAGGGCACTCGCAACGACCACGCCGCAGGGTGAACTCTACAGTGTTTGGCAGGTGAGCGAATCTGCAAATGGTGGCATCGTTGGGTTCTTCGGTGCCATCATTCGGTCGACGGCAAACAATGGCTATGAGCTGCTGCTCCGAGATGATCAGCTGGGCGACGACGTGCCGGGCTTCAATTTCCTTGGTGAGGTGAACCGTATCGACGTCAACGCAACGGGCGACATCTTTCTGCGGCACCGCATCGACTCGTTGTCATTCGACACTGGCTGGGTTGCCCACTTCAATTCGCAGGGTGAATTTGTGTTCCGCCTCGACAACGGCGATGCAGCACCCGGCGAGGCTGCGGGCGTGACAGTCGAAGAACTCGATGGTGCGCTCAGTGACACCGGCCGATCGCTTATCACCGCTGAGCTTGCTGGGCCCGGGATCACGACCGCCAATCGGGACGTGATCTACCTGCGTGAGGTCAGCGGTGACTTCATGAAGGTGCTGCAGCGAGGCGACACGATTGATGTCGATCCCGATGAAGCTGTGACGGATCTCCGGACCGTCAACGCATTCACAAACCCGCACATCGTTGGCACGGATGTATATGTCGCTGCGTCCTTCGCGGGTGGTGCGAGCGCTCTGCTCGTCGCTGACATCCGAGCGAATCCGTGTCCCGCCGACGTGAATGCTGACGAAGTGCTGGACATCGATGACTTCTCAGCCTTTGTCACAAGCTTCTTTGCCGGTTCATCGAGCGCGGATCAGAACGCTGACGGCGAGCTCGACATCGACGACTTCTCCGCCTTCGTGACCAACTTCTTCGCGGGCTGCGACTAATCACTCCGAGCCGCGTTCGCTCGACGGCGGACGCGGTTGTTCTACGAAGGTTCGCCGAGGTCAGCGGCGTCGCTCGGCACACCGATGATCCAGCCCTCGGTGCTTGCACGCGGATGGTCTACAGCCGCTGCGGGATCTATGCCCGAGTTGATTGCATCGATGATCGCGTTGCGCGTGTCGACGACCTGCCGAGCGTCCTTGTACCACCATGTTGGCGATCGCTCTTCATACAGCGTTGGATAGATTTCCGCAATCGTGATCTGGTCGTCGCGGTCGTTGTCTTGCTCGAACGGCCAAAGCCTGCAGCGTGGTGCGAGCTGTTCATCGGTGATGAGCCGATGGATCGCGGGGAGGCCGACGAGTGATTGACTACCGACGCTGCCAATGCCGGCGAGCTTGAATGCCGACTGCGGCCGGGTCTTTGTGTGCGCCTGCGCTGACTTCTCCGCGGCACGAAACTGCGGTACGCCGGTCTCGCCCGTGGGGCGGCGCTCGGGCAGGTCGTGCAGTTTGTACTCGCGGGGCCGCGCCCAGAACGGGCCGTGATCAAGGCCGGTGATTGTGCGTACGCGGCGGTTGAGTTCGTCGCCGACTTCGAAGCGGTTGTTCACGCCGGTGGCGTCATCGGTGACGAGTTCGGCCAGCAGGGCGCACAGCTCGCGACCAACAGGCAGCACGGGCGTGTTGTCAGCGCTGCACGGATAACCGATTGCGAAGTCGAAGCCGAGGAAGATTCGCGCGTCGGCGTGGTCACGCAGGATGGCGGCGATGCACGCCTCGGCCTCCTCGCGTGTTGGCATATACAACGGGTCGGAACGCTTCGACGGCGATTCATCGGCGCGACCCCACGCGAGCCAGCAGCGATTCTCCTGCGGCTTGGGCTTGCGCCCCTTCTCGGCCGACCAGTCGCACGCGATGACGATGTCGTGCGATCGCTTCATGGGCTCGGCCTACTTGTCACGCAGGAAGCGGGGGAGTTGCGGCCCCGGGCAACAACCAACCGCCCGGCCGTCGGTGTCGCACGACTTCGGCTTGCTCGGTGTGCCGAGTTGGCCCTCGGCCCGGCCGGTGAGTACAGCCCCGGCGAAGATGGCTGCGAAGGCCACAAGCGGCACCGCGGGATGCAGCTTGAGCCCGTACTGCGGCAGAATCACGAACGACAGCACACCGATGGCGATGACGAGCACAAAGGCCACGACAAGCCGGGCGATGAGCATGGCGCCCTCGCGCTTGCGAGCCGCCTCGCGTTCCGCAGCCAACTGGTCGCGGCGTTCAAGAATCCGCTGATCGCGGGTGTCTTGCTCGGTCAGTCGCAATGCCATCTCGGTGAAAACCCCTCGCTGAGGCTTGGTATTCCCGGGTCACACCAGCAGCGAGGCCGGCTTCTCGAGGTAGTCCTTGACGGTCGCGAGGTATTGGGCAGCCATCGCACCATCGATTATGCGGTGATCGCTCGACATCGTCATCGACATCTCGTGGCCCACGACGATCGTCGCATCGCCGTCCTCGTCGTACTCGATAAACGGCTTCTCGACTGCACGCCCGACCGCGAGGATGGCTGCGTTGGGCGGGTTGACGATCGCGGTGAAGTGATCGACGCCGAACATGCCGAGGTTGGAGATGGTGAAGGTTGAGTCGCTCATCTCATCGATCGTGAGGCCCTTGTCGCGGGCCTTCTTGGCGAGTCGCTTGGTTTCGCTGGAGATGTAGCGAAGGCCGTTGTGGTCGGCATCGCGGATGGTCGCGACGACGAGCCCGCCGCCCTTGTCCTCGGGCAGTGCGACCGCCACGCCGACGTTGACCGACTGATGCAACTGAATGCTCGGGCCCTGTTCCACCCACGAGCTGTTGACGAAGGGATGCTTGTGCATCGCGAGCGCACAGGCGCGGACGAGGAAGTCGTTGACGCTGAGCTTGACGCCCTGGTCGCTGAGCTGCTCGTTGAGTTCTGAGCGGAGCTTGGCGAGGGCATCGAGGCGCGCGGAGACCGTGACCTGGTAGTGGGGGATGGTCTGCTTGGATTCGACGAGCCTGCGGGCAATGGTGCCGCGCACGTTGTTGAGCGCGACGGTCTTGTCTTCGAGCGGCGAGGCGGTCGTCGGCAGCGTCGCGAGCGGGGCTGCGGTGGCGACGGGTGCTGCAGCGGGCTGGGCCGACTCGACGTCCTTGCGGATGATGCGGCCCGACGGCCCGGTGCCGGTGATGCTCGCGAGATCGATACCTCGCTCGGCTGCGATCTTGCGCGCGAGCGGCGACGCAAAGACTCGGCCGCCGGTGCCGTTCGTTTCCGCTCCCTCACGGTCGCGGCTCGTTGCGGCAGTTCCGTTCGTCGATCCGTTTGCCTGAGCGGGTGGCGGTGCTGCGGTCGCTGTCGCCGCCGGCGGTTCCGGAACTGACGGCGGGGCGGTGTTCTCCGCAGCCTTCGCAGCCGGTGCGGCAGCGCCGCCGGCCGAAGCTGCAGCCTCCGCGACGTCCTCGCCATCGGCAGCCAGCACCGCGATGATCGTGCCCACCGCGACCTGCTCGCCCTCCGGGGCTGCGATCTTGGCGACGGTGCCGTCGTCGAAGGCCTGCAATTCCATCGTGGCCTTGTCGGTCTCGACGTCGGCGATCACGTCGCCCGCCGAGACGCTGTCGCCCTCTTTGACGTTCCACTTGACGACCGTGCCCTGCTCCATGGTGTCGGACAGACGCGGCATGGTGATTTCGATCGGCATGAGAACTCCGTTGTGGCGAAACGTACGACCGCTATTTCGGCGGCTTGCTTGTTGTGTCTCAATTGTGTGGCTGGTCTGCTGCAGCCTCGCTCGCAGCGGACCGCAGCTCGTCGATGTGTCGCTTGCACAGGATGAGAGGACCGGGGCTTCTCGGCGATCCGTGGCCGAAAGGTGTAATGACTGTCCAGTCCGCGAGGCGTTCGAGATCGTGTTCGCCGCGCTGGCCCTCTGCGAGGTGACCGACGTCATACGGCCGATTGATCAGGGTCGCAACGATGTGGCTTCCGGTGACCTTCTCGGCGATAAACCAGAGGTACTCGCGCGCCGAGGGATCGCTATCTGTCTCGTAGCCAAGTTTGACGAGGCAGCCGAGCCCAAGCTCTTCCGAAAGTTCGACCCATGGTCGGAGCGATGGAAGGCTGTCTTGTGCTCGCTTTGCCGCGAGACCAGTAGCATCCTTCGAGTACCTCACAACGCTGTTGTCCGGCGTCGCCGACTCGAAGTACTTGCTTGGTGTCGGCCGCGGCTTGCCGAAAAGCCGCTTTCGCACGGGCTCGCAGACAACAGACCTGTTCTCGGTATGGAACTCGTCGAGATGCCGAAAGGCCGCATCGGCGGGCTTTGCTCCCGCGTGGAAGTCGACAGCGGGGACAAAGTCGACAGGCCGTCCCGGGTGCGCGAAAGTCACTCCCTTTGAATCCGGAGCGATCTCGCCATAGAGGATCATGGTTGCAATTGCTCGGAACGCTTCGCCGCTCTGGCAATCGGGATGCATGCGGAGGATGTCGAAGTCGAATGCGCCAAGCTCAGCAAGGCCGTGCGTATGAGCCCAGTCCACGCCGACGCGCCCATCAGCGTTGCGGCGGGGGGCGTTATCGTCGTACACGCCGTGCACAACGTACAACTGCTCAATATCGAGCTCTGCGTCGTGGGCGAGTTCTTCGTCGAGTTCGTCCATCGTCCATGCGCGGTGACACGCGTCGTCGATCGCAACGCCGCTGACGGATGCAGCAACATCCCGGAGGATCTCAAGAAGCGTCTTGCGGTCACGGAGCACGTTATTGCTCTGGCCATCGAGGGCCACTGCGACCGCTGATGTAGCGCCTTCCAGACGACGAATGTCCTCGCCGGTCAGGCCCGGCGCGTGCAGCCCGGTCAGGAAATGGGGAGTGGGTTCCGTCAGCTTCACAGCTGCGGAGATGTTGCGAGATCCGGACTTGACAGAAATCACATCACCAGACTGCTCAAATGTTCCTCCTACTTGCCATCCTCGCTTGGATAGTTGCGCGAAGCTCTCGGGCGAAACCGACGATCCCGGCTGACACACAACCGTGCCGTAGCAGCGTTGATTCGTGTTGAGTGTTTGCGGGAGCATAGTTGCTAGTCCGGACAGATCAGCTCGTCGCTTTCTTGACAGCCGCCACGATCTTGTCGGCATTGGGCAGGTACGCCGCCTCCAGGTTCTTTGCGTACGGCGTCGGCACATCCTCGGTGTTCACCCGCAACGGCTGATGATCGAGATAGTCGAAGCCGTGCTCGATGACCTGCGTGATGATCTCGGACGCGACCGAGCCGAACGGCCAGCTCTGATCGACCACGACGATGCGGTTGGTCTTCTTCACGCTCTCGAGCACCGCGTCGATATCGAGCGGCCGGATCGTGCGCATGTCGAGCACTTCGCACTCGATGCCTTCGTCAGCCAGACGGTTCGCAGCATCGACGCAGAAGTGAACGGGTCGGCCGAAGCTCACCAGTGTGCAGTCGTCGCCTTCTCGCGCGACGCGTGCCTGGCCGAAGGGGATGTAGTACTCCTCCTCGGGCACGTGGGCCTTGTCGCCGAGCATGCGCTCAGACTCGAGGAAGAACACCGGGTCGGGATCGAGGATGGCGGTCTTGAGCAGGCCCTTGGCGTCGTACGGGTTGGACGGGATCGCCATCTTCATGCCGGGCACGTTGCTGTACATGCCTTCGACGGTCCACGAGTGAGTCGAGCCGAGCTGGCCGCCGGCGCCGTCGTTGCCGCGGAAGACGATCGGGCAGCCCCATTGGCCGCCGGACATGTACAGCATCTTCGGAACGTTGTTCAGGATGGCGTCGGCCGCGACGAGGCTGAACGACCACGACATGAACTCGATGATGGGCCGCAGGCCGTACATCGCAGCAGCGCAGCCGAGCCCGGCGAAGCCGTTCTCCGAGATCGGCGAGTCGATGATGCGCTTCTCGCCAAACTCATCGAGCATGCCTTGGCTGACCTTGTACGCCCCGTTGTACTGCGCGACTTCCTCGCCGAGCAGGAAGACGCGCTTGTCGCGCCGCATCTCCTCGGACATGGCCTCCTTGAGGGCCTCGCGGTACTGGATGTGGCGGTCGCCCTCGAAGGCGGGCAGCGGCTTCGACCAATCGGGCTCGGCATAGCCGCCGGGCAGAGCCGGGTGCTCGACGAGTCGGCCGCCGGCCGGAACAGGAGATTGGATGGTCAGCACGAGAAGCCTCCGCGGAAGTCCGCCCGGTGGTGCGATTGCTCGACGAAAGTGCCGCGGCTCGCTCGATTTGGCTGAGTCCACTGCGTGCCGCAAGGATAGCCGCATAAGGCCGTCGGGGCCGCAAACAAGACCCGCAAGATCGGAACCCGAGCCGGCCGCTTCAACCGGCGTCGCGAGGCGCTCGGCACCGCACGCTCAGGCCGACGGTCTCGCTCACCAGCGGCCGCAGATCGGCCTTTGCGGGCGTCAGCAGCGAATCCGCCTTGAACCATGCAGCCTTGAGCGCGGAGTACGCCGGCATGCTGAACGCAGCCCACAGGCCGCTTCGCCGGAGCACGCCGATGAACGCCGTCCGTTGCGATTCGTTGCTGTGCTTGGTCGGAAAGCTCACCCGGCGCTCGGGCTTCGCGGTGATCGTGCCGAGCCGCGTCGAAAACTCGCAGCGATCACCCAGCCCCAGCACCCGCTCGAGATCATGGACCGCTGCAGCCCGCTGTTGACGCAAGTCCGCAAGCTCAGCCCGAGTGGCTGCGATCTTGGCGTCAAGTGTCTGCACCGATTCGATGGTCCGGGAAAGTGACTGCTGTGTACCAAATATTACACAAACTTCTATCGCATGCGAGCGATGAATATTCGATCATCGTTGACGAAGCAGCCAACGACAAACAACCCCGCTCGCGGTGGAAATCGAAATCGCCGATGTGCAGAATCGTGCAACGAACCGTTCCGACTTTTCCGGGAGCCCGCCGTGCGTTACCTGATTACATCGTCCGCTGTCGTCCTCGCTGTAGCGGGCCTCTCTGCTGCGCAGAGCGATCCCGCCAACTTCTCGACCGTGCTCAACATCGGACCCGGCCAGCCTGACGGCACGTCCATCGGCAATAACCAATCGATCGGCTCTGACACACAGCTCAACCTCTTCGACGGCGGGTCTATCGGTCGCGAGTTTGACGCCGGGCTCGCGAGCGGCACGGGTAGCAACACCGAGGTCAATCTGTTCGGCGGGAGCGTCGCAACCCGTTTCGATGCGTTTGCCGGCACGTCGGTGCTTCTCGACGGCGCATTAACAAGCACGAACACGGGGTTTCGCGATGGCTCAAGTCTGCTCATGCGGTCAGGTGTCTTGGGCTTTAGTGCCGACTTCTTTAGCGGCAGCACAGCACTCTTCGAGGGCGGCCTCATCCAGAGTGCGTGCCGCTTCACATCCGGCTCCACGGCCGTCATCGCCGGCGGCCGCTTCCAAAGCGCGACTGATATACAGGCCGGGGCTGATGTCACCTTCCGCGGCGACGACTTCCGTCTCGATGGCGTGCCGATCACGGATCTCGCCGGCGGCCTGCCTGATGACGCTGTCTTCAGCGGCGTGTACGAATCTGGTGAGCCGTTCGTGTTCTCGAGCTATCAGCCCGAAGAAATCGCTGCGGGCTCGGTCACTTTGGTGAGCGTGTCGCCGGCCGTTTCGACAACACCTGCTGTGCTGTCCTCGGGTATCTTCGAGCAAGGCGTCCGTCCCGGAGAATCGCTCACGATCACGGGCACCGGTGAGCTCATCGAGGCGGCCTCGATCATCGATGCCAGCGTCGTTGTCGATGGTGGTGCGATCGGCGAGGAGGTTCGGATCGCGCGCAGTGACATCCGCCTGGTCGACGGCGTCATCGGCGGCAATAGCGAGGCCTACGACTCGATGATCCGCGTCGAAGGCGGATTGATCGATTTTCAGTTCGAGGCTCTCCGATCAACGCTGATCTTCTCCGGGGGCCAGATCCAGTCCGAGTCGCGTGCGGAAGATGGCTCGATCGTCACCGTGACCGGCGGCACTTTCCTCGGCGAGTTCGAAGTGCGCGACGGTTCGCAATTCTCAATCACAAGCGGCACAATCGGTCAGGAGTTTGAAGTGCAGGACTCGTCATTCCGTATGGATGGCGGCACGCTCGACGAGGGCAGTAGTTTTGGAAATGCTGTTGCCATCGTGACCGCTGGCACGCTCGCGGGTGATCTCAACATTGGTGACTCGGCGACCTTCCACCTTTCCGGCGGAAGTCTCGGGCCGGACATCGAAGTCGATGGTGATGGCTCTTTGGCGATCTACGGCTCGAACTTCACCCTCGGCGGCGGGCTTGTGCCGGGACTTGTCGTCGGCGCCCCAACCACGATCACCGATCGCGACACCATCCTCCGCGGCAACCTGGCCGACGGAACAGCCTTCGAGATTGATCTCGATGATCGCGATGTCGACGACGATGCCACCGTGACAGTCACAGCTGTCGAAGCCGGCTGCCAGGTGGCCCACCTCGCGATCCCGCGAACAACCATCGAGTACTACGACCACGTCGAGTTGCTCGATCGCATAGCTGGCGATTCTTCCGCGGCTGATTTCAACGGTGATGGCAGCATCGACGCGGCCGACATCACCGCAGCATTGCAGGCAGCTACAGCAGGCTGCTCGCTGCCGTTCTAATGATCGGAGATGTGTGAGATGACCAAGACAACGCTTGCTTTGATGACCACCGTGCTCGGAACAACTGCTGCAGTATCTAGCGCACAGACCGCAACGGAGACAGTG
>JBCCQU010000045.1:0-10571 GCA_039208875.1 Planctomycetota bacterium | reverse complement strand
GTCAATGACGAGATTCGATCGGTCGCGAGCCAGATGCTGGAGATCATGCGGACGGAGGACGGCATCGGGCTGGCAGCCCCGCAGGTGGGGCTCGGCTTGCGGATCTTCGTCTGCGATGTCCCGCAGGACCCGGACGAGCCGGAGGACGAAGCCTTGCCGTCGGCCAGTAATGGGCCACAGGTCTACATCAACCCGGTGATCTCGGAGCCGGAGGGAGGGGTCGAGCCGATGAGCGAGGGCTGCTTGTCGCTGCCGGATATCCGTGGCGACGTGATTCGGCCACCGGTCGTGACCATCACGGCACTGGACGAAACCGGCGCGAAGGTGGAGCGGCGGGCTCAGGGCCTACTTGCGCGATGCTGGCAGCACGAGCTGGATCATCTCGATGGCGTGCTGATTCTGGATCGGATGACGCAGGCTGCACGCACCAAGGTGAAGGCTGCGGTGCGGAAGCTGGAGCGCGGCTGAGCCCATGAGTGCGCACGGCATGGATGTCGTTTTCCTTGGGTCGGGGGCCTTTGGTGTGCCGACGCTGCGCGCGCTGGCTGCGACTCATAACATCGTGGGCGTGGTGACGCAGCCGGATCGGCCGGCGGGCCGAGGCAAGAAGCCGACGCCGACGCCAATTGCTGCCGAGGCAGAGACGCTGTTTCCGGGCGTGCCGGTGGTAAAGCCTGAGAACATCAACGAGCCGAGTGTGCGAGACCACGTGCGCAGTTGGCCTGCGACGGCTTGGGTGGTAATCGCGTTCGGCCAGAAGCTTGGGCGGGAATTGCTTGCGGACCGCTTCGCGATCAATCTGCACGCGTCGCGGTTGCCGCGGTGGCGAGGCGCCGCGCCGATCCATCACGCGATCATGGCTGGCGACGCGACGACCGGGAACTCGGTGATCGCGCTGGCTGAGCGCATGGATGCGGGCGTTGTATACGGCATGAGCGAGCGTGCGATTGAGCGCACTGTGACGACCGCCGAGCTGCACGACCTGCTGGCAGCGGATGGGCCGGAGCTGGTGCTGAGCGTGCTGCGTGATTACGCCGCGGAGCGGGTTGGCGTCGGTATCGGCGGCGAGGTGCAAGATGAGGCCGCAGTGACGCTGGCGGGCAAGCTGAGCCGGGCGGACGCCTTGATCGATGTGCGTGGGTCGGCGGCGGTCGCTCGTTGTCGAATCAACGGGCTGAGCCCGTGGCCGGGTGTGACGGTTCGCATCGGCGGCGAGTCGGTGAAACTGCTGCGGGCCGATCACCAAGACGACGCTGTCCCGCGTGAACCGGGCTTTATTGACGATGCCGAGGCCGGCCTTGTGGCATGCGGCGAGGGTGGGCTGCGATTGCTTGAGGTACAGCCGGTGGGCAAGCGGCGGATGAGCTGGGCGGACTTTGCGCGCGCGAGGCCGTGGCTCGAAGGCCTTCCTTTGGAAACGCTGGAATGACCGGGCTGCCGCTGTGGGACTTGTTTGGGCGGGTGCTTCGGCCAAAGCCTGCGAAGCGACCGGTGACACAACGCGCGATGCCCGCACCACGACGGGCAACGAAGCCAATAACAAAACCACCGGTGAAACCAGCCTCGGGCATGTCGGCTCGGTACGAAGAAGTCCGTCGGCTGATGCTCGCGAGATACGTTGTGCGGGTGCGGAAGTGGCGGAGCTCGACCAGCGGCGTGGCGTGGCAGCTGACGTATCAGGACGGCTCGGTGTCGCGGCTGATCGAATCACCCAAGCCGACGGGGCCGGTGTCGGTCGCGGTGTTTCTGCACGAGATCGGGCACCACGCGATCGGCTTCGGACGGTTTCGGCCTCGCTGTCTGGAGGAATATCACGCGTGGGCGTTCGCGTTCTGGCAGATGCGGGAGCACGAACTGAACATCACGGATCGCGTCCGGCAGCGGTGCGCCGATGCACTGCTCTACGCGGTCGCGAAGGCGCGGCGTCGCGGGCTCAAGCAAGTGCCGGGCGAACTCGCGCAGTACCTGATTGCGGTTGATGCTCAGGGCGTGGGTGCGGGTGACGCGTTGCTGATTGCATCGGCAAAGCGAGCCGACGCTGAGGCTCGGACTGCGGGATCAGACGGGGACGCCTGTGGCGGTGTTGAGGTTGGTTGAGATCCAGCCGGCGTCGTTGTTTGGGTTGAACTCGAAGGCTGAGACGTCGCCGTCGTTCTCTTCGCCGAAGACGTTGATGACGCCGCTGCGGTCGATGTCGCCGGTGAGTGTCGAAGAAGTGCTGAACGTGAGCGGTGCGTTCGCAGCGTCGTTGAAGGAGAAGGTCAGCCACTCGCTGAAGCCGGGCACCCACCAGAAGGCTCGTGCGTTGCCGTTTTCGTCGAGGCCGAGGATGGTGAGCTGGTTCCACGGGGTGACGTAGGCGGAGACGGTGCCGGGCTGGAGCTGGGGTCCACCGAAGGCCGAGTTGTAATCGACGGTCTGCCAGTCGCCGCCGAAGGACGGGACCCACCAGGTGGCGACGGTGTTACCGCCGTCGACGACGCCGACGAGGTTGATGGCGCCCCACGATGTGACGAAGGTGGTGAGGCCGCCCTGATATGCGGGAGCGCCGGTGATGGCGCTGAGGTTGGTTGTGTTCCAGGTGCCGGTGCCGTCGCCGATGGTCCAGACGGTCTGAACGGCTCCGTTGGAATCGAGGCCGGCGATGGTGAGCTGCCCCCAGAAGGTCACGTAGCTGGTGAGATCGCCGACGATCTCAGGCATAACGAGGCCGTTATCGCGGAGCTCTTGGCCGAGGTTGGTGCGATTCCAGGTGCCGTTGAAGAGTCGGTAGAGCTCGAGGTCGCCATTGGCATCGGTCGCCGCGACGAAGAGCGTGGTGGTGTCGCCAAGGGTCGCGGATGTTGTTTGTTGTTGGAAGGCGACGAGCGACGAGCCGAGTTGGCCGGAGGTGTCTGACGAGAGCTCGAGCGATACGAAGCTGCCGTTCTGGTTGAGGACGTATGTCCGGAGGTCGCCGCCTTCGATGGTGAAGACTCGGAACTCGCCGGTGAGTTCGTCAACGATAGCTGTGGCTGCCGTTGCGTTGTTCGCACCGAAGACGGTTTCTGTCAGATTCGTGGCCTGCCAGTCGCCGCCGGGCTGGCGGTAGTACGCGATGACATCGCCGGACGGCGTGACCTCGGCGTAGCCGCCTTGCGTTGCAGGCGGCGTCGCGATGACGTCGTCGAAGCTATCGCCGCTTGTGTCAATAGTCGTTGGCTCGACAACGCGAGCGGTGTTGATGGCGATGAAGCCGTCGAGCGGGATGTCGCCGGTGAAGTTGGGGTCGGTGATGAAATCTTCGGGGAAGTCGTCGCTGACGGGGACCTGTGTGAAGGGGCTTTGCGATGAGCCGCCGAGGTTGAAGACTTGCTGACGTGCGATCTGGTCGACGACGTCGAAGCCGCCGATGACTTGAGCGAAGACGGTGAAGCCGCCGTTTTGGTTGTCGAGGCTATTGGGATTATCGGGGTCGTTGTTGTCTTGGAGGCTGATGAAGAACTGGCTGGTGGCGGAATCCGGGTCGCCGCCCAGCTTGGCCATGGAGACGGTCCACTGGGTGTTGGAGATGCCGAACTCGTTGACGATCGGCGGGTCGGTCGGCACGTCGAATACGGCTTGGGTTTGCTCGTTCCAGCCGAAGCCGCCGCCCTGGAGGACGAAGTCGCCCTCGGAGATGCCGGGCGTGCTATCGAGAACAGCGCGATGGAAGAACGTGCCGTCGTAGTCGCCGTCGTTGACGTAGTTGAGGAAGTTGGCGACGGTGCCGGGCGCTTGCTGCTCGAACAGCTCGAAGTAGATCTCGCCGAAGTTCGTGTCGAGTTCGACGACGGTGTTGTTGGGGTTATCTGGCTGCGGGATGCTGAGCAGCATGCGGTGCTCGAGCTGATCGACGTTGACGCGGGTTTGTTGCGAAGCGGCGAGGTTGCGCGCACGGGAGGAGCCGGAGACAAGCCCCGCGGCGTTGGTCTTGCGGGTGTTGGAGCTTCGGTGCATCGCGAGTACCTCTCTGCTTGCCGTTGGCATGGGTTCGGGCGTGGGCCCCGATGTTGTTTGGTTGGTGGCGTCCGTCGCCGACGGGGTGCTGCAGCCCCCGCTGGCTTACCAAGCGGCGGCTGGCGACGAGGGACGGTCTACCGACACACGCTACGCATGATCGGCCCGCGGGATTCCGTCGAGTTGGTC
This sequence comes from Planctomycetota bacterium, assembly GCA_039208875.1. Lineage (GTDB taxonomy): Bacteria > Planctomycetota > Phycisphaerae > Phycisphaerales > UBA1924 > JBCCQU01. Next base: position 6,404 of record JBCCQU010000045.1, on the reverse strand, counting down.
TGAACAAGGGTTCGACGCCCGTCGGCCCGGATCAACACGCACAGGCGGATCGACCGGACAAATCCCGGGCTAGCATCCCCGCATGGCCTCACACCGGGCGACTCATCCGCTGATCCGGGTTCTCCCGGGGCTCGCTCTCGTTGTCTCGATGTTGCTGCCGCCCGCGGCGTTGGGGCTGATCCCCGTGCCGCCGACCGGGGGAGCCTCGGAGGGAACGCCCGAGGCTGAGGCCCCACCGCCGCCCAAATCGCAGCTCGACGACCGGTATCGCAGCCCGCGGGCGACGGTTCGGACGTTTATCGAGGCCCGGCAGGCGCTCAAGGTGGGTCGTCGATCGGAGCGGGCGGCTGCACCCGCCGATGCTGCGGGGGCATTGGAGCTGCCCGACGGGATCGAGGGGGCCGGGCAGGCAGCGTATCTGGCCGATCAGCTGAACGAGGTGCTGATTCGCTTCGGCGACTGGGTTCCGGCCGACGAGGCGGGCGGCAGGCGGGCGACGTTTTTCTCGCCGCTGGACGGGCTGCCGAGCCGCGATGCGATACTGGCTGCCGACGAGCGAGCAACGGCAGACGCCGCTGCGACCGCGGATCGGCCGGCGGTTGTTTCGCTATATCCGTCGACGGATCTTCGCATCCGCGCGATGCCGGGTTACCTGGCCATCGACCGGGCGGTGAACGAGTCGGGGCGTGAGCTGTTTATCGAGCTGACGCGTGGTCCGAGCGACAACTGGCGCTTCTCGGAGCGGACGCTGGAGCTGATTCCGGAGTTCCGCCGCGTCGTGGCCGATCTGCCTGTTGAGGCGCAGATCGGGCAGGCGTATTCGTCGGCTTCAGAGTGGATCCGCGGCACGCTGGTGCCCGACCAGTTGAAAGCCGGAACGTGGCTCGGCATTGAGTACTGGCAGTGGCTCGGCGTGTTCGTGCTGCTGCTGGTCGGCTTCACCTTTGACATGCTGGTGCGGATATCGCTGCGGCTGCTGTGGGGTATCACGACGCGGAACTCCGCGGCTTCGGCGGATCCTGCGAGTGTGAAGCGGGCCGTGCGGCCGTTCGGCTTGCTGACGTCTGCTGCGACGTTCTACTTTGGTCTGACGTATCTGCTCGGCTTGCCGGCGGCGGTCGTGCTCGTGCCGCAGATCGCGGTGCGGGTGTATCTGGTGTTTGCGTCGGTGCAGGCCGGTTGGCGGCTGACGGACCTGGTTTCGGAGTTTTTGGTTCGGCAGGCTCAGCGGACAAAGGGCCGGCTCGATGACCTTCTGCTGCCGCTGCTGCGGAAGACGACGAAGGTGTTCATCGTTGTCGGCGCCGGGCTGTACGTGGCGGAATCGCTCGACCTCCCCGTGCTGCCGCTGCTGTCTGGCCTTGGTATCGGCGGCCTGGCGTTCGCGTTCGCAGCCAAGGACACGATCGAGAACTTTTTTGGCTCGATCGCGGTCATCGCGGATAGACCGTTCGAGGTTGGCGACTGGGTGCAGATCAACGACGTCGAGGGCACGGTGGAGACGCTCGGCCTGCGTTCGACACGCATCCGAACGTTTTATAACTCGCTCGTGACGGTGCCGAACTCCGAGCTTGTGCGCGCGGTCGTTGACAACTACGGCCGGCGGAAGATGCGTCGGTACAAGTCGATGCTGAACGTGACGTATGACACGCCGCCGAAGAAGCTGGAGGCTTTCTGCGAGGGCATCCGCGAGCTGATTCGGCAGCACCCGTATACGCACAAGGACAGCTACCACGTTTGGGTGACCGGGCTTGGTGCGCACTCGATCGACATTCTGCTGTACATGTTCTTCATCACGCCGGACTGGGCGACCGAGCTGCGCGAGCGGCACAGGCTGATCATCGACATCGTTCGGCTCGCGGATCGGCTCGGGGTTGAGTTTGCGTTCCCGACGCAGACGCTGCATATGTATCGCGAGGAGCACGGCGTGCCGCATGAGCCGTCGGCGATTCCGACCAAGAACGCGGAGCACGATGCGCGCGCAGCGGGTCGCGACGAGGCGAAGTCGTTGGTTGAAGATGCGCACTGGCGCGATGCGTCCCCGGGGCCGGTGCGGTTTGATGGTCGCCCGCCGCCGGTGAAGTCGAACAACGCTGTGTCTGTGCCTGTACCGCAACAGCGGCGGCCGAAACGCAGCTTGTTTGGACGCAAGCCCGCCGACTCGTGAGCGGATGGGTTGGTCAGGCTTGCGAGGACTCGGTCGTAGCTTCTGAGAACATGGCCTCGATGAAGCCGGCCGGCTCGAACGGTTCGAGGTCGTCGGGTGTCTCACCGACGCCGACGAACTTGACCGGGATCGATGTCGCGTCGCGGATGGCGACGACGATGCCGCCCTTGGCCGTGCCGTCGAGCTTGGACAGAACGATGCCGGTGACGCCGGCCGACGCGCCGAAAGCCTCGGCCTGACGGATCGCGTTTTGCCCGCTCGTTGCATCGAGCACCAGCAAGACTTCGTGCGGGCCGCCCTCGATCTGCTTGCCGACGACGGCGTGGATCTTCTCGAGTTGCCGCATGAGCGGATCCTGCGTTTGCAGGCGGCCAGCGGTATCGAGGATGACGACGTCGACGCCTCTCGCCTTGCCGGCGGCGCACGCGTCGAAAGCGACGGCTGCGGGATCGCCCCCCTGTTGCCCTTTGACGATGTCGACGCCGAGGCGCTCGGCCCAGACTTCGAGTTGGCGGACGGCGCCGGCGCGGAAGGTGTCGCACGCGCCGAGCAGGACGGTGCGTCCGTCCGCAGTGAGCGCACGGCAGAGCTTGGCGATGGAGGTGGTCTTGCCGACGCCATTCACGCCTGTCATCAGGATGACCGTTGGACCGGCCTCGGCGAAACGCAGTTGGCGATCGGCCTCGGGCCACATCGCAGTGAGCTGAGCTTTGAGCGAATCGAGCACGTCTTCGCCGCGGCTGATCTTGCCGGACTTGGCATCTTCACGGATGCCCTCGACGAGCCGGCGGCTGGCCTGCACGCCGACATCGCCGGCGATCAACCGACGCTCGAGATCACGGAGCAGATCATCGTCGAGCTTGCGACCAACGAGGACCGAGCGCAGCTGCGAGACGAACGACTCGCGGGTGCGCATGAGGCCCGTCTTGAGCTTGGCAACGGCGGACTTGAACAGGCCCACCGGTCTACTCCTCGCCCTGCTGGGGATCGGCCATCGGCGCCGCGTGCTCGGGCATGCCGCGGAGCACGCGATCGAGCAGGCCGTTGACAAACGTCGGTGACTTCTCGCCACCGAAGGTCTTGGCGAGTTCGACTGCTTCGTTGACGGCAACCTTGGGCGGCACGCGGCCGGATGTCATCTCGAAATGTGCGAGGCGGAGGACGGCACGATCGACCGCAGCCATGCGACGCGCCGGCCAATCGGGCGCGAGCAAGGCGAAGACGTCGTCGGCGCGGGCTCGATCATCGAAGGCTGATCGCGCGAGTTCAATGGCGCGGCTGACTTGGGAGTCGGAGAGCTCGGCACCGCCGCGAACACTCTCAGCGAGCGTCGCGTCATCGGTTGCTCGCGTTGCGTCGATCTGGAAGAGAGCCTGGAACGCGGCGCGGCGGATGTTGCGGAGGACGGCCATGGGTCAGGCGTCTCCTGGTGCGGCCTTGTCGCCGACCGTTGAACCGAGCGGCAACGAAGCCGGCATCTGGCCCCGCTCGGCGGCCTCGTGCAAGGCGATGACCTGCTGCAGGGTGTCGAGGCAGGCGTGCATGGCGTCGGCGCCCTTGTTGCCATGCGTGCCGCCGGCTCGCTGGTGGGCTTGGTCGGCGGTCTCGCAGGTGAGCAGGCCGAACCCGATCGGCAAGCCGGTCGCGAGTCCCAGATCGACGAGACCTCGCGTGACGCCTTGCGCGATGTAGCGATCGTGCCAGGTGTCGCCGTGGATGAGGCAGCCGAGGGCGACGACGCCGTCGAAGGCTCCGGTCTCGGCCGCGGCTGCGGCGATTGCGACGAGTTCGAACGAGCCGGGCGCGTCGATCTCAACGAGCCCTTCGAGGGCTCCGGTTCGCTGCAGGAAGGCCTCGCGGGCAGCGTGTCGGAGAGCGCCGGTGACGCTTTCGTTGTAGCGGCTCACGACGAGCGCGATCCTAGGCGTGTCGTCTTGTGACTCAATAGCTGTCATGCCGGCGATGGTAGCCCGGGCGGCGGCGAGCGTGGTGCCGTAGCATCACCGCGTGGCGTCTCTGCTTGTGCGCATGGCTTCGGTGCTTTGGGTGCCTCGATTTGCCGGGGCTGTCGGCGCTATTGCGAATGCGTGGTTCGTTGTGCTGTGGTCGCGCGGGACGGCGGGCGAGAGTGTTCGTGCGCTGTGGCTTGAGCTAACGGCGTCGGCGGTCGCGGCTGCGGGCTTGTTCACGTTTGGGGCACTGCTGAACGACGATCTTGATCGCGGCGTTGATACCGCACGTCGGCCGCTGCGATCGTCGCCGGCGCGGGTACAACCTTCGGCGTCCGCGTTGTGGTCGACGCTTGCGTTGCTCGCTGCGATCGGTGCGGCGTCGGTGTTTGGGCCTTGGAGCGTGCGTCTGACAGCACTCGTTGCTGCGGGCGTCGTGGTGTTCAACGCGATCGGCAGATTTGTGCCGGGGCTTGGGCTGACGCTGTTTGCAGGGCTGCATGCGGCCGCGATGCTGGTGCCGAAGCCGGGGTTCGATTTTCTCTGGCCGGTGCTTTTGGTATTCACACATGCGTTGGTTGTCGCGACCGCGGTGCATGTGATCGGCAGGCGGCCGCCGCCGTTGACAGCTCGTGCGGGTGTGGCGGCGGTGCTTGGTTGGATATCGATCAGCGGCTTCATGCTTTGGCTGATGACGCGGCAGCCGGCTCCGTTGCCGATCGATGCTGTCGGCCCGATGCCGCAGACCGAGCCGCTGCGTTCGCTGTGGGCGCTCGATGTGTCGCCGTGGATCGCTGTCATGCCGGGCGTGATATGGCTGCTGTTCTTCGTCGTCGCGGCACGCAAGGTGTCGGCAGTCGGCCCGGGCGAGCGTGCGGCGGAGAAGGTGGATCGATACGGTGCGATGTGGATGCCGCTGCTCGGGCTTGGCTGGCTGTTGCCGGTCGTCGGGCTGGAGCTCTCGCTGATACTCGCGGCGCTGGCCCTCGGTGCGACGGTCGGCGTGGCGTTCCTTCGCGATGCGTACGAGCTTGCGGATCGGCCGGTGGCGTACCGCCGCTGACTTAGAACAGCTCGAAGGCGTAGAAGATCGCGGTGAAGACGAGGTCGGCGATGACGATCGCGACGACGCACTGGACCACGGTCTGGGTGGTTGCGTTGCCGACGCCCTCCGCACCGCCGCTGACGCGTAGGCCGTTGCGGCACGCGATGAGGCCGATGATGATGCCGAAGATGGTGCCCTTGATAACTCCGGTGATGAAGTCGACGGGGCCGACCTCTGCGAGCAGTTGCGAGAGGAAGGTCTGGATGCTGACGCCGAGTGCGAGCGTGGAGATGCCGAGGCCGGCGACGATGGCCATGAAATCGGCGAGTACCGCGAGCACGGTCATGCTGACGGTCGTGGCGATGATGCGTGGCACGACGAGGAATCGCACGGGGTCGATGGCATGGGCTTCGAGGGCTTCGATCTCCTCGCTGACGACCATGGTGCCGAGCTCGGCGGCGATGGCTGCGCCGGCGAAGCCGGTGAGCACGATGGCACCGATGAGCGGGCCGAGTTCGCGGAGGACGGCCACGCCGAGGATGCGGGCGATGGCGTCTCGCTGACCGAAGTTGTTCAGCGGCGGCTCGAGTTGGAGGGTGAGGATGAGTCCGACCGAGCCGGAGACGAGGGCGACGATGAACATGGACCGGACGCCGACGCGGACGACCTGGCCTGAGATGGCTCCGAGCCCAAGGCGGACGTCGCGGCTGACGAGCGCGCGGATGATCCAGAGGATCGAAACGCCCGCGAGGACGACGACGGTGCCGGCGTGCTCAATGGGAGCGAGGACGGCTCGGCCGGCGCTTCGAACCGTTCCGAGGGGGCCGGTGCTGGCAGAGCCGCCGTCGGCCATGACGGATCAGACTCCGGCCGCGTCGTCGACGCTGGCCACAATGTTGAAATAGCTATCGAGTCTTGCGATCTCGAAAATCGCCCGGACCTTGTCGCTCATGGCGCAGAGCACGAGGGTGGTCTTCTGCTTTTTGGTGACCTTCATGGCTTCGACGAGCGTCGCCAGACCCGAGCTGTCCATGTAGTCCACGCCTTCGAGATCGATGACGAGGCGATTTGGTCGGCTTTCGAGCGCGTTGCGGATGGCTTCTCGGAGCACGGGCGACCGACTCATGTCGATATCGCCGGCCAGCTTGAGGATGCTGCACCCCTCGCGCAGTTCGCTTGTGACGCTGAGCCCATCGGCTTCAGGCATTCTCTTGGTCCTTCCCAGCCGGCGAAGCCGTTGTTG
>JBCCQU010000044.1:0-10582 GCA_039208875.1 Planctomycetota bacterium | reverse complement strand
CGGGTGCTCATCTGCAGCCGGCCGAGTGCCAGCCGGTAGCACAGACAACGTCCGAGAAGCACGGGGGACCGAGCTATACTCGCGCGACGCGGTCGGCCGGTCTGCCGGGCCGCGGCATTCACTGATAACCAAGGGTACGGACCGTGTCGGTCCGCTGAAAGGATTGCACATGCAAAGCACACGGAAGACGGCCCGCAACCTCGCGATGCTCGCGGGGATGTCCGCAGCCATGACGGCGGTGATGTCGGCCCAGGCCGAGATGCCGGACGTGATGGACTTTGTTCCGAGCGATACGCCGATCGTGGTGACGATCCCGAACCTCAAAGAGACGCACACGCGGGCGATCGCGTGGGCTGAGCAGCTCGATCAGCCTGAGCTGCAGCAGAGCCTGCTGTTCGGCAACGTGCTAATGGCAAACCCGGGCCTCAACGCTGAGGGCTCGGCGGCGATCTTGTTCACGGAGATGTTTGATCCGGAGTCTGGCGAGGAACCGCCGGTGGTAATCCTGCTGCCGATCGTTGACTTTGCACAGATGGTCACCGGGCTTGCGGGCGAGGTCGGCGAGGGCGTGACCGAGATCGCGACGCCGTTTGGCGCCACGATCTTCGCGAAGCCGGCGGGCGAGAACTTCGCCGTGGTCGGCATCGATGGCGAGCTCGTCGAGGCATTTGCAGCCGACGACGGCCACATGAACTCGCAGGCCACGCTGCTCGGCAGCACGGGCGAGGCTGTGGTTGGGGATAGCCACATGATGGTCATCGCCAATGTCGAGCAGCTGCGGCCGGCGCTTGAGGAAGGCCTCGCATCACTCATGGAAGGCATGGAGATGATGGCCATGTTTGCCGGTGGCGCTCCGGGCGGCATGGAGCAGATGGAAGCGTCGATGGAATTCATCGAGACCATCGCGACGGGCTTCGTGACCGATGGCAACGTCGGACTCATCGGCTTGGAACTCGGCGATGACGGCCTTGCGCTCGACATCGCTGCACAGTTCCGCGAGGGCTCCGAGGTCGCGGGCTTCTTCCAGGACGGTGGCGAGCCGAACAAGCTGATGAGCAAGCTGCCGGCGGGCGATTTCCTGTTCGCTGGAGCTGCTGACATCGAGTCGCCCGGCCTCCGGCAGCTGTTCACGAACTACATGGAGATGGCAGGCGATGCCGCGATGGGCGGCATGGCGGGTATCGATATTGGTGCAGCGTTCGACGATGCCAACGGCTTCTCGTTCATGATGGGCTCGACGCCCGCTCTGCTCACCGCCGGCTTGTTCTCGAACACGATCTCGTACGCCGCCGTCGATGACGTTGATGAATACATGGACTCCATCAAGACCGCATTTGAGGAAATGGACGGGGTCACTGTCTCCGGCCTCAAGAACAGTGTGTCATACGACGCAGCTGCAACAGAGGTCGACGGTGTTTCACTCGATGCATGGTCGATGGAAATGTCGGTTGATCAGAATGATCCCAACGCGCCGATGGCACAGATGGCTTTGTCGCAGATGGCGATGGTCTTTGGCGGGCAAGCGGGCCCATCGGGCTATTACGCCAAGGCCAACGATGGCATCTATCAGACCATGAGCCGCAACAAGCAGCTCATCGGTAACGCGATGAGCGGCGAGGACACCCTCGGTGAATCCGACGCGATTCAGGCGGTCGCTAGCCAGCTTCCCGCAAATCGCTCGATCGAGGCATACGTCGGCGTACAGGGCATCATGGACACGCTGGGCGGCATGGTTGCGATGTTCGGCGGCCCGGCGCTCCCGGCACCCGAGGAAGACCTGCTGCCGGTCGGCCTCGCGACCGTCACCGATCAGGGCGGCGTGCGGCAACGCATCTTCGTGCCGACCGAGGTCATCGAGACCGCGATCGAGATCGCTCAGGATCTCGAGGAAATGGATGCCGGCGGCGGCGGCGGCTTCGCTCCGCGCTTCTGAGCCGAGACGATAAATCAACCACCCGCAGCGCCGGCCCCGCACGGGTCGGCGTTGTTCTTTTTGGCCACGGCATCCGCCCGCGAACCGAAGCGCTAAACATCACGCGTGATGCAACTTCCCCATGCTTCTGCGACTTCTTCCGCGACTTGGCGATTCGGCAGCCGCGGTGCGCTCACGCTCGATGAGCCACGCATCATGGCGGTGATTAACGCGACGCCGGACAGCTTCTTCACGGGCAGCCGGGTGAGCGGCGGCGATGAGGCCGTGGCTTCGATCGAGTCGGCGGTGCGCGACGGCGCGGATGTCATTGATCTTGGTGCGGAGTCGACGCGGCCCGGTGCTGAACGCGTGGCGGCTGCGGATCAACTCGCGCGCTTGCTGCCGATCATTGAGCGGGTGCGCGCGCACGCAGATTCCGCTGTGGCAGCCATCCCGATCAGCGTGGATACAACGCTCACCGAGGTCGCCGCGGCTGCGCTCGATGCAGGGGCCGACGCGGTGAATGACGTTTCGGGCGGCGACGAATCGCCGGAGATTCTGCGGTTGGCTGCGGAGCATGCAGCGGGGCTGATCCTGATGCACCGCCGGCGGCCGCCGGACCGTGAATCGTTCAGCGATGCCTACGCAGCGGATCAGCCCGCGTACGCCGACGTCGTCGGAGACGTCACCGCTTCACTCGCAGCCAAGCTCGACGCGGCTCGATCGGCGGGGGTGCCGGACGAGGCCGTCGTGCTCGATGTCGGCCTCGGCTTCGGCAAGACCGTCGAACAAACCGGGGAACTCATCCGGGCGACGGCTGACATGCTGGCCGACCCGCGACTGGGCGGCCGACCGCTGCTGAGCGCGACAAGCCGCAAGAGCTTCGTCGGCAGGCTGAGCTTGGAGCGGGATTCATCGCCCGATGAGCGGCTGCCGGGCTCGCTGGCGTTCAGCGTGATGCACCTCCTCGGCGGCGCGCGGCTTTTCCGGGTGCACGACGTGCTCGAGCAGCGGCAGGCCCTTCGCGCGGCGTGGTCGCTCATGCGAGACTTGGCCGATGAGAACCGCTCTCACCGAGGCGGGGCCTGACCTAGACTGCCGTTCAGGGAGTGTCGCCCGATGCATGATGCGGTGGCGGCAGCAGACAGGAGCAAGCATGGCCAGCGCCAATGTGCACGAGTTCAGCGACGGATCGTTCGATCAAGATGTCATCCAGTCGGATCAGCCGGTGCTGGTCGACTTCTGGGCCGAGTGGTGCAGCCCGTGCAAGCGGCTGGCTCCGTTCATCGATGAGGTGGCCGACGAATTTGCCGGTCAGGCCAAGGTCGGCAAGCTCGACATCGAATCGAACAAAGACACGCCAACGAAGTTCGAGATCAGTGCGATCCCCACGGTCATGCTGTTCAAGGGCGGCGAGGTCGTGAAGAAGTTCATCGGGCTCACGAGCAAAGAAGAGCTCGCGGCCGCGGTTGCTGAAGCTGTGGGCTCGGAAGCGGCAAGCTCGTGAGCGACGCGAACAAGAACGGCAAACGCCTGCGATGCGCAGCGATCGGCGTGGGACGCATGGGTCGGCATCACGCCCGTGTTTACGCTGAGGATCCGCATCTCGAGTTGGTCGCTGTCGTCGATGCGGATGCGGAGCGAGCCGAGGCGATCGCTGAGAAGCACGGTGTGCCGGCGCTGTCGTCGGTCGAGGACTTGCTGAAGCTCGGTGTCGACGCGGTCAGCATCGCGACGCCAACGACGACGCACGAATCGACAGCGGTGCCGTTGCTCGAAGCCGGCGTTGCGTGCTTGATCGAGAAGCCGCTGGCGCAGACAGCTGATTCGGCCCGTGTTATCGCTGAGGCTGCGGCGAAGTCTGGCGCAGTGCTGATGGTCGGGCACATCGAGCGGTTTAATCCTGCGATACGCGCGATGCAGGCTGCGACGAGCGACGCCGGTCACGAGATCGTGCCGCGCTTCATCGAGGTGCATCGCGTCAGTCCGATGACGTTTCGCTCGGTCGATATCGGCGTGGTGATGGACATGATGATCCACGATCTCGACGTCGTCATCATGCTGATGGGCGGCACGGAGCCCGACGAGATTCAGGCTGCGGGCGTGAGCGTGATCACCGGCCATGAAGACATCTGCAACGCGCGGCTCACGTGGAACAAGCCGGACGGCGTGTGCGTGGCCAACGTCACCGCGAGCCGGCTCGCGCTCAAGACCGAGCGTGTCACGCGGATCACCGGCGAAAACGCGTACATCAAGATCGACTACGGCAAGAAGACCGGCACGATCATCCGCCGCACGGCCAACGAGGTTCAGATGCAGGAAGTTCGCGAGCAGTTGCGGACGGGGACGGATCTGTCAGACCTTGATTGGACGGAGCTGGTCAACTTCGAGCCGTTGGTGATCGACGATGCCGAGCCGCTGAAGGCCGAGATCAACGCATTTCTGACCGCGGTCCGAGAAGGCAATCAGCCGCCGATCGACGCCGCTGCGGGCTGGGTCAACGTGCGCACCGCCGAGCGAATCGTCGAGGCGATCGAGCTGACGATGGGCGATACCGCCAACGCCGGCACGAGATAAATGCGGCGAGCAGCAAGCGTTTTCGAGGGTGGCTTGGCTCGCTGATTTGGCTGCGGATTCGGCAAACTTCCTGCGTACACTGAAACCCGGCAGCGACGTTCGCTGCCAATGTCGTCTCACGGCCAATACCCGTGACCACCGCGCTGCTGCCCGAGGGCATCGGCGAGCATCGAGCAACAGCATGTCCGACACGCCCGACCAAGCCAACCGCCCCACTACACCCGAGCCCACGAGCACGACAGACGCCAAGACGGAGCCAGCGACCGACGCGAGTGTCGCGGAACAGAGCGTCGCGGCAGAAGTCGAAGCCGAGGCGCAGGCCATGGTGTCGGACGCGCCGCAGACCAAGGTCGATCGCAAGCTGAGCGACAAGAACGAGCCGGGCGGTTCCAAGTCGGCGGCTGACGACGACGCCGAGACACAGAAGGAAATCGATCAGGCGATGGCCGAGCTGGGCCTCGGCCCCGATGCCGATGTGCAGCCGGAGATGCCGGCCCAGGTCGCACCGGTCGGTGGTCCCGCGAAAGCCAAGCTCAAGGGGCCGCGCGTCGTCGAAGCCGGACGCGAGCATCGCACCGGCATGGTCGTCAGCGTTGGCCCCACCGACATCTTCGTCGAGTTCGGCCCCAAAGAGCTCGGCGTTGTCGAGCGGGCGGCGTACAACGACGACGAGGTGCCCGCTGTCGGCGACACGACCGAGGTCATCATCACGCGCTACGAGGCCAGCGAGTCGTACTACGTCTGCGTGCGACCCGGGGCTGTGCAGAAGGCCGACTGGGAACTGCTCGAGATCGGGCAGACAGTCGAGGCCCGCGTGACCGGCGTCAACAAGGGCGGCCTCGAGCTCGAGCTCGCCAACCACCGCGCCTTCATGCCGGCCAGCCAGGTCAGCCTCGAACGCATCGAAGATCTGTCGGTGTTCATCGGCGAGAAGATGACCTGCCAGGTGCAGCGCGTCGACCGGGCCGGCAAGGGGAACATCGTCCTGAGCCGCCGCGACATGCTCAAGGAAGAGCGCAAGGAGCTGGCCAAGAAGCTCCGCGACACGCTCAAGGAAGGCGACACCGTCGAGGGCACCGTCAAGAAGATCATGCCGTTTGGCGCGTTCGTCGATATCGGCGGCATCGACGGCCTCGTGCACGTCGCCGACCTCTCGCACGATCGCGTCAACATGGGCGAGAAGAACGTCGAGCGGCACATCAAGCAGGGCGAGAAGGTCCGCTGCCAGGTGCTCAAGGTCGACTGGGATGCCAAGCGCATCAGCCTCGGCGTCAAGCAATTGCTCGACGATCCCTTCCAGTCGATGGCAGACGAGATCGTCGAGGGTGCTGTGGTCTCGGGCCGCGTCACCAAGATTCTCGACTTCGGCTGCTTCGTCGAGGTTGCATCGGGCGTTGAAGGACTTGTACACATCTCCGAGCTCGATTGGCGTCGCGTCGCGCAGGTGTCCGACGTCGTCAAGCCGGACGAGGTCGTGCAGGTCAAGGTGCTAAAGGTTGACCCCAGCGACCGCAAGGTTTCGCTGAGCATCAAGCAGACCAAGGAAGCGCCCGAGCGTGACGGCATGGCCGGCCGCGGCGGGAGCGACGACAAGCCGCAGAAGCTGCCCAAGGGCGTCAAGCCGCGCGACTTCAACCGAGGCCGCATGGAGCGCGACACGCGCAACCCGGACGACATCAAGAAGGAAACGCCGCACCTGCGCCGCATGCGCGAAGCTGCCAAGGCCAAGCAGAAGCAGCAGAAGGGCGGCGGCGGACTCGGCGACGGCGGCGGACTCGGCATTGGCCTCGGCGACCTCAAGCTCTAGGGCTACGCCAGCCCGGTGCTGCCGAAGCCGCCGGTGCCGCGAGCGGTCTCGTCGAGTGATGCAGCCTCTTCAATCTTCGCTGCCGCGACCGGTGCGATCACGAGTTGGGCGATCCGCATGCCGTGCGTGATCTCGAACGGCTCGGTGCCGAGGTTGATGAGCGCAACGATCACCTCGCCGCGATAGTCAGCATCGATCGTGCCGGGTGCGTTTGGCACCGTCACGCCGTGCTTCATTGCGAGGCCCGACCGCGGCCTGACTTGGCCCTCGAAGCCGGGCGGTATGGCCATCGCGAGGCCCGTTGGCACCCACACGATCTGGCTATGCGCGAGCGTCACGCGGTCCGACTCGACCGTGCCACGCGGCAGCACCGCAGCGAGATCAAGACCCGCTGCGAGGTCAGACTTGTATTCGGGGAGCGGTGCGCGGTCATCGAGACGCTGGATGCGGAGAGTCGGCTGCATCGGCTGAGCCTAACGACGCGAGACTGACATGCGCTATCTCTGCCTAAACAGTGCGGCGCATGCGGTCTGGCCGTGCAGGTAGCTTTCCCTGCCGACCGGTCCGATCTCTCCGGCTGCGAAGAAGCCCGCGAGCGGCACGTCGCCGACATCTTCGGGCAAGGGCTTGCCGCCCTTGGACTGCTGCACGCCGGACTCGGCATGCACGAATGCGCGCGCGATCGCAGCCGCGTCGTGGTGCGGCTCATCGAACATCCGCGTGCCGCGGCCGTTGCAGGTCACGAGCAGCGCACCCGCGGGAGGGCCGTGCAGCTTCTGAGCATCGAGCAACAGCGACAGATCCTCGCTGGCGGTCGTCGTGTCTCGCAGATGCAGGCGGACTGTTTGGCCAACGCGGAGCAGGTCGCCGACCGCGATCGCACCGGAGTTTGCGTCGAGGTTGGTCACGCTGCGGATGAGGTAATCGCCGCGGCCGAACCGCTCTTTGTATTCGTTGACGACGCGGCCAAGATACAGCCCGCCCACGAGTTGCTTTCGCTCGTCTTCGCTGAGGTTGCCGAGCGTCTCGCGTACGACCGTCGCAGCGGGCCGGCCACCGAGCTCGAACACGATGTTGCGCCGGGCCTTTGTGACGATCAAGTCGTCGCCGATCGGCCGACAGCCCTGACTCACGACCGGATCGATGCGCACATCGCCGGAGATGCCGATGCCCACCGCGCCCTGCCGAAGAATGCGATCGGACTCGCGGGTGCCGAGGATCAGCACATTGTCGCCGGGCCGCTGACCTGCGGAAGCGACACCGCCGAGGATCGGCGTCGGGCCGCCGTCGTTGGCCTTCGCGAGCGCGGTCGACATCACGGGGAGCAGCGTCGTGAGCGGCACGCTGAAAGGATCGGCAGCGAAGATCACGCCGCGCAGATCGTCGGCGTCGGTGCCCGCGATCGATCGTCGCAACAAGTCGTGCGACTCCGCGGGATCGCCGGGCAGCGTCACGTCGCTGCTGTCGAAAGCATGCAGCCGAACGCCCGGCAAGCTGCCCGCGATGACCGACACGCCAGGGGCTCGCTCGACTTCCTCCGCCGTTCCGGCGACGCCCTCGGCCGACACGCCGATCCAGCATCCCGGATCGAGCCGATCGCGGACGATGTCGACGATCTCAGCAGCACGGGCGCGATGCGCACGCGTGAAAAACACCATCACGAGCTGCGGCGACTCCACCCTCTCGGCCACGCGTACGCACGCATCGACTACAGCCACATCCGTCTCGCTCTGCAGCGAAAGGGCGCTCGCGAATCGCATTGGGCTATCGGTGCTGCTCACCCACCGACTGTAGCAGAACGCACTACTCGTCCTCAGCCTCGGCCGGTTCCAAGAGCGGCAGCAGGCCGTCCGAGGATGCCGTCGGCGGATCGCCGATGGAGCCCGCCGGTGCGTCCAGCTCGATCACCGGCAGCAGTTCCGTGCTCGGCGCGGGGGCCGGAGGCGGAGCCGGGGCTTGCGTCGGAACAGGCTGCGTGTCGAACGGATCTGCCGGAGCCATCATGCTGTCCGGCAGGTCGATTGCGGGCTCGCGGTCGTCATCAAGCCCGGGCACGACGGTAAAGCCATCGGCATCGATCGTCGGCTGCGGCGGCGCGCCGACGCTGCCCGTGGACGGTGCCGGAGCCACGCCGATCGCGCGACCGCCGGGCGTCAGCACATCGACCCGCGACGCAGCGATGAGCTGAATCGGCCGCGGATCGTCGGTCGTGCGCCTGCCGACAACGCCGACGAGTTGGCCGGTCTTGGTCGGGAGCGCAAGTTCGGTCGTCGGCTCGATGTAGCCAAGCGTTCGCGGGGTTTGCCCCTGGGCTGACACGACGCGATACAGCTGAGCGACACGCACGCCGTCGTACAATGAGCTTGGCACAAGACGCCCGACGACGATGTAGTTGCCCGAGCGTTCGAGCTCTGCGAGCCGCTGCGAAAGATTGGACTCGCCCGCGTCGATCTGGCGTCGACGCTCAGCCAGCCGTCGGCGTGCATCGCGTGCCTCGATCCGCAGATTCAGCAGTTGCAGTCGGCCCGCAAGTGCATTGCGAAGGTTGCGGTCCGCAGGATCGAACCCAAGCCGATCGATCGCTGCACGGAACTCGACCGCCAACTCATCGAGCTCGACATCGGCTCGCGGATTCCGCTGCGCCTGGCGGAACGCGGCCTCAAGCTGCTCGATCGTCAGCGGCTGCGGACCGGCATCGGCCGGCGCTTCCGCAACGGGTGCGGCTGTGGTTTCCGAGTTGTCGACAGCCTTTTCGACCTCGACAACTTCCGTCTCTTCTGCCATTACTTCGGTCTCAACGGCCACCTCCGGCTCGTCGCCCGGCAGCACGATATCTTCGACGATGCTCTCCGCTGTGGCCTTGTCGGCTGTGGCTTCCAATTCCTCGACTTCGACCTCGGCCTCCGTCGCTTCGTCAGTCACAGCAGGCTGCTCAGCAGCGGAATCCTCTACGACTTCTTCAGCCGCTTCGTCCGAAGCGTCGCCCGCATCCATGTTCTCGGCGGATCCAAACTCGGCCTCAAACGCTGCGATCTCCTCGTCGGTCGCGCGGCGGAGATCGTTCAACTCCACGTAGCCGCGTGCCGCAGCCGGAGGCGTAATCGCGTAAGCCACGACCCCGCCCGATGTATCGCGGAAGGTCTCGATCAATTCCAGCGTGGTGCCGGGCTGCAAAGCGTCTTCGTCGGCGAGCAACTGCTGCCAGCTTCCGCCGACGCCGCGCAACGAACTCAACGCGTACAGCGTCGTCGGTCGCAGCACCCGCACGGTGTTGTCATCGATCGGCTCGACTTCGAGCTTGGCCATGCCGGCCACACCGGCCGGATAGCCGACCCTCGCCCAGCCCTCTTCTTCGCCATCCACCAGCAACACCGTACCGGCCGCGAGTTGGGCAACCTCGTAGTAGTCGAGCAATTTGCCAGCCCGCATCGGCGTGCCGCTGTCCAGCACCGTCGCGTAGTACGGCTCGACGTCGGCGACCTGGCCGCGAGCGAACCCCGGCATCAGCATCACGAAGGCGGCCAAGCTGGCGAAGGCTGTTTGTGTCACGCTCGGCATCACGGCGACTCCCCGAGCGGCAGCACACGGCGGATCGACGCCGTCGGCCCGTGCCGACGCCGCGCCGAAGCCCGTCCGTGACACGGCCGCGGTTCGCCAACAGCCTATCCGACCCGGCTCGCCCAATCTTCCTCGCGGCACAACCAACGCACCACAGCTACGCTCTCGGTCCGATGCCGACGAATCAAACGAATGAATCCGATCGCCGATCCGCCAAGCTCAGGCTTCTCGCCGCGGCCGGCCTCACCACTGCAGTCGGCATCACCGCCGGATGCCAGAGCCCGCTGTCCTCGCGATCCGAGGCCGACTTGCACGCCGCGGTCATCCGCTCGGTCGAGCGAGAGCTGGCCGACAGCCGACGCTTCCCAGAGTCTCGCCAGCCGCAACGCATCATCACCGAGCCGCTGCCGATCGATCCACGCTTCGTCGAGCAGAACAACCGCGACGCCGGCCCCGGGGCGTACGACCTCACTGATCTCGGGCCGGGCGTGAACCTCTACGGCCAGCCGCAAGAAACCGTCGGCGTCGCTCTCGAGCACGCCATCCGCTCGGCCGCGGCCAACAACCTCGCGATCCAGTTCGCACGCTTCGAGCCGGCCATCGCCGAGACGCAGGTCGTCGCCGCGGAGGCCGCGTTCGACTGGGTGCTCAACTCGACCTTCGCCTGGAGCGCGATCGACCAGGTTCAGCCCGCCCAGACCTTTGCCGGTGCTGCGACCAACCTCGGT